>NZ_JBXFWM010000056.1:0-29841 GCF_056856655.1 Stenotrophomonas sp. STEN033 | reverse complement strand
TTAATTGGTATTTGAGGGCCCTACCTTTGTGGGCCTTGTGCTCGGCCTTTACCGCCCGTGGGGGTGTTGGCGCGCCCACTACAGGGGGCTAAACATACGCGGCAGTAGGGGTTGCGCCAGATTCGGTGCTGCGACTTGGTCGCACTGGTGAGCTAGACTGTGGGCCCTGTCGTGGCCGCAAGGCCGCCCTGAACGGAATTGTCATCCCGCATGAGTTGGCTCAGCAAGTTGATGCCGTCCGGCATCCGTACCGACAACACGCCCTCCAAAAAACGCAGCGTCCCCGAGGGGCTGTGGGAAAAATGCAATAGCTGCGGCGCGGCCCTGTACCGCCCGGAGCTGGAAGAAAACCTTGAGGTCTGCCCGAAATGCGGGCACCACATGGCCATCCGCGCGCGCGCGCGTCTGGCCGCGCTGTTCGATGCGGACAGCACCAGCGAGATCGCCGCCCGCCTCGGGCCGACCGATGTGCTCAAGTTCAAGGACCAGAAAAAGTACGTCGAGCGCATCAAGGCCAGCCAGAAGAGCACCGGCGAGTACGATGCGCTGGTGGCCATGCGCGGCCTGCTGAAGGGGCGCCCGTTGGTGGCGTCGTCCTTCGATTTCGCCTTCATGGGCGGCTCGATGGGGTCGGTGGTCGGTGAGCGTTTCGCCCTGGCTGCGGAAACCGCGCTGGAGATCGGTTCTCCTTATGTGTGCTTCTCCGCCTCCGGTGGTGCGCGTATGCAGGAGGGCCTGTTCTCGCTGATGCAGATGGCCAAGACCTCGGCCGCGCTGGCCAAGCTGCGCGAAGCCGGTCTGCCGTACATCTCGGTGCTGACCCATCCCACCACCGGTGGCGTGTCGGCCTCGTTCGCGATGCTGGGTGATATCAACATCGCTGAGCCGCAGGCGCTGATCGGCTTTGCCGGCCCGCGCGTGATCGAACAGACCGTGCGCGAGAAGCTGCCGGAAGGCTTCCAGCGTTCGGAGTTCCTGCTCGAGCACGGTGCCATCGACCAGATCTGCGACCGTCGCGAAATGCGTGACCGCCTGGCCGACCTGCTGGCCATGCTCGGCCGTCAGCCGCAGCACGAAGAAGCCGCTGCCTGATGAGTACGCGCAAGTATTTTGGTACCGACGGCATCCGCGGCCGGGTCGGCAAGGGCGTCATTTCCGCCGATTTCGTGCTGCGGGTCGGCAATGCGCTGGGGCGTGTGCTGGTTGCACGCAGTGGCGACGCCCAGCCGACCGTGGTGATCGGCAAGGACACGCGCATCTCCGGCTATATGTTCGAGTCGGCGCTGGAAGCGGGCCTGGTTGCCGCAGGCGCCAACGTGCAGCTGATCGGGCCGATGCCGACCCCTGCGGTGGCCTTCCTGGCGCATACGCTGGGTGCCGATGCCGGCATCGTCATCAGTGCCTCGCACAACCCGCACTACGACAACGGCATCAAGTTCTTCTCGGCCGAGGGCGAAAAGCTCGATGACGCGACCGAGCTGGCACTTGAGGCGGCGATGGACCAGCCGTTTTCGACGGTGGAATCCGAGCAGTTGGGCAAGGCGGTGCGGGCGCGCGATGCGGTCGGCCGTTACATCGAGTTCTGCAAGGCCAGCGTGCCGCGTGATTTCTATCTGCGCGGGCTCAAGGTCGTGCTCGATTGCGCCCATGGTGCTACCTACCACGTCGCGCCGCTGCTGTTCCGTGAGCTGGGCGCGGACGTGACCGCGATCGGCGCCGAGCCGAATGGCATCAACATCAACGATGGCGTTGGCTCCATGCACATCGACAACCTGGCGCGCAAAGTGACCGAGGTTGGCGCCGATATCGGCATTGCCTTCGATGGCGATGGCGACCGCGTGTTGATGGTCGATCACACCGGTGCTGCGGTGGATGGCGACGGCTTGCTGTACGTGCTGGCCAGGGCATGGCAGGCCAATGGCCGCCTGCGTGGTCCGGTAGTCGGTACGCTGATGACCAATTACGGGCTGGAGCAGGCGCTGGAGCGTCTCGGCATCCCGTTCATCCGTGCCAATGTCGGCGACCGCTATGTGCATCAGGCCCTGGTTGAAGGCAATGGGGTGCTTGGCGGTGAGGCTTCCGGTCATATTCTGTGCCTGGACCGGGCGACCACTGGCGATGCCATCGTCAGTGCACTGCAGGTGCTGCAAGTGCTGGGTGACGCTGGCGTCAGTCTGCGCCAGGCACTGCAGGGCCTGGTGATGGTGCCGCAGAAGACGATCAATGTGCGCCTGGAGACGGGTGCGCGCGAAGTGGTCGCGAGTGCGCCGGTACAGGCCGCGCTGGCGGCCGCGCAGGCGGCGGTGGCCGGGCGGGGCAGGGCATTCCTGCGGCCGTCGGGTACCGAGCCGGTGGTGCGGGTCACGGTCGAGGCCGATGAGGCCGGGTTGATGAGCGCTACGCTTGAGGCGCTGGCCGCTGCGGTTCGTTCGGCTGCGGCACAGGTTTGAGCTGGATCATAGTGGTGTTGCCGGGACGTCGGTTTCAATAGCCGGCGTCCCGTTCCCTTCTTTGGAGTTTTGTATGAGTTCCCGCATTCCCACCCTCGACATCACCCGTTTCGATACCGACCGTGACGCCTTCGTGGCTGAGCTGGGCGCGGCGTATCGTCAGTGGGGTTTTGCGGGCATTCGCAACCACGGCATACCACAGGCGGAAATCGACGCCGCATATGACGTGTTCAAGGCATTCTTCGCGTTGCCGGAAGATGTGAAGAAGCAGTATCACATCGCCGGCGGTGGCGGTGCGCGGGGCTATACCCAGTTCGGCGTGGAAACCGCCAAGGGTTCCAAGCACTTCGATCTGAAGGAGTTCTGGCATATCGGTCGCGAGATCGCCGACGACTCCAAGTACCGCGAAGTGATGCCGCCGAACCTGTGGCCCAGCGAGGTGCCGGGGTTCAAGGAGCATGGCTACGGCCTGTACCAGAAGCTGGACCAGCTGGGCTCGCGGGTGCTGTCGGCGCTGGCCCTGCATATCGGTCTGCCGGAGAACTACTTCGCAGACAAGACCAACAACGGCAACTCGATCCTGCGCCCGATCCACTATCCGCCGATCACCACCGATGACATCCCCAACGTGCGCGCTGGCGCACATGGCGACATCAATTTCATCACCTTGCTGGTCGGTGCCAGTGCGGCTGGTCTGGAAGTGCAGTCGCATGAAGGTGAGTGGGTCCCGTTCACCTCGGATGCCGACACCATCGTGGTCAACATCGGCGACATGCTGCAGCGCCTGACCAACCATGTGTACCCGTCCACCATTCACCGCGTGGTCAATCCCCCGGGTGAGCTGGCACGCCAGCCGCGCTACTCGGTGCCGTTCTTCCTGCATCCGAATCCGGATTTCCTGATCGACGTGCTGCCATCGTGCATCACTGCCGAAAACCCGAGTCGCTACCCGCAGGCGATCACCGCCCACGGTTTCCTGGAAGAGCGCCTGCGTGAGATCAAGCTGAAGTAAGGCGGGGTCGGCCCTACGGCCTGTTGCATGAACGCCGCCGCGGCCCCTGGCCCGGCGGCGTTTTTTTTTGCATCTTGTCTTCCGTTGTCTGCAGTTTGTCCTGTTTATGTCCGCATATCGGCTATCCTTTGCCGATACTTTTCATCGGGGAGTTATGCCTGAATGCGCCAAAAAATCGTTGCAGGTAACTGGAAGCTGCACGGCAGCCGTCAATTCGCCACCGACCTGGTCGGGCAGGTGGCCGCCGGTCTGCCGTTGCCGGGGGTGCGTCTGGTGATCCTGCCGCCGCTGCCGTATCTGGGCGATCTGGTCGAGGATTTCGAGGCGACCGAGCTGGCGTTTGGCTCGCAGGATGTCAGCAGCAACGAGAAGGGCGCCTATACCGGCGAGGTGTCAGCCAGCATGCTGGTGGACGTTGGCGCCACCCACGGCCTGGTCGGGCATTCCGAGCGCCGCCAGTACCATCACGAGAGTAGTGAGCTGGTGGCGCGGAAATTCGTGGCCGCCATCAATGCTGGCCTGGTTCCAGTCTTATGCGTTGGTGAGACGCTGGAGCAGCGTGAGGCAGGGCAGACCGAGTTGGTGATTGCCTCCCAGTTGGCGCCGGTGCTGGAGCTTGCCGGGGTGCAGGCCTTCGCCAAGGCCATTGTGGCCTATGAGCCGGTGTGGGCGATTGGCACGGGTCGCACGGCGACGCCAGAGCAGGCGCAGGCGGTGCATGCGTTCATTCGTGGCGTAGTGGCAGAGCGCGATGCTAGAATTGCGGATTCGTTGTCGATCCTTTATGGCGGCAGCGTCAAGCCCGACAACGCAGCAGAGCTGTTTTCACAGCCTGACGTAGATGGCGGGCTGGTAGGTGGCGCTTCGCTGGTGGCGGCTGATTTTCTGGCCATCGCGAGGGCAGCGGCCGGTCGCTAACGGGTAATTGTCCGGGACGGATTTCAAATGCTGATGTTGATCCTCAATGTGGTCTATGTGCTGGTGGCGCTCGCGATGATCGCGCTGATCCTGATGCAGCGTGGTTCGGGTGCTGCCGCGGGTTCGGGTTTTGGCGCGGGCGCGTCGGGCACGGTGTTTGGCGCGCGTGGTGCGTCCAACTTCCTGTCCAAGAGCACCAAATGGCTGGCCGTGGTGTTCTTCGGCATCAGCTTGTTCATGGCCTGGTATGCCAGCCACGGTTCGCGTCCGGCGGACCAGGGTGTTGGCCTGATGGGTGCGGTTGAGGCGGCTGCTCCGGCAGCGACGCCGGCGGCACCGGCGGGTGAGTTGCAGTCCGTTCCGGCCGCCCCGGCGGCGGCAGCGGTGGGTGAAGTGCCGCAGGCGACGGCTCCGGCGGAAAATATTCCCGCCAAGAGCGAAGAAAAGCCCGCTGAACCCGCACAGAAAGACTGAAGACGGTTACAATACGCGGCGCACTGCGAAGCAGCTGTGCTGACGTAAGCCCAGGTGGCGGAATTGGTAGACGCACTACCTTGAGGTGGTAGCGACGAGAGTCGTAGGGGTTCGAGTCCCCTCTTGGGCACCATTGTTTTATGCGGGTACACGGGTTGCAGCAGCGGCCCGTCGTGGCAAGTCCCGTTCATCCCCCATGCCTTGGCACCTGCAGGTGTCCCGGGCAGAGGCAAGAGAGAATCGCTGTGCTGGCCGAATATTTGCCGTCTCTGCTGTTTCTGATCGTCGCCACCGGCATTGGCGTCACGCTGATGTTGATCGGTCGGTTCCTCGCTCCGCGTTCGCCGGACACCGAGAAACTCTCCGCCTACGAGTGTGGCTTCGAGGCGTTCGAGAACGCGCGCATGAAGTTCGACGTGCGCTACTACCTCATCGCCATCCAGTTCATCGTCTTTGACCTGGAAATCATCTTTATTGTGCCTTGGACCCAGGTGTTCATGGAGCTCGGCGCGCGTTCGCTGGTCACCATGGGCCTGTTCGTGGGCATGCTGTTCCTCGGCTTTATCTACGTGTGGAAGAAGGGAGCGCTGGAATGGGAGTGATCCAAACTCTCGACGGCCTGATGAACAACCCCGTCCCGGAAGGGCGGGTTGATGACATTCTGCGGCCTGAAGGCGACAACCCCCTGCTCGAGAAGGGCTATGTGACCACCAGCGTTGACGCGCTGTTGAACTGGGCACGTACCGGCTCGATGTGGCCCATGACCTTCGGTCTGGCCTGCTGTGCGGTGGAGATGATGCATGCCGGTGCAGCGCGTCTGGACCTGGACCGCTACGGTGTGGTGTTCCGCCCCTCGCCGCGTCAGTCCGACGTGATGATCGTGGCCGGCACCCTGGTCAACAAGATGGCCCCGGCGCTGCGCAAGGTCTACGACCAGATGCCGGACCCGAAGTGGGTCATCTCGATGGGTAGCTGCGCCAATGGTGGCGGTTATTACCATTATTCCTATGCCGTGGTGCGCGGTTGTGATCGCGTGGTGCCAGTGGACGTGTATGTCCCGGGTTGCCCGCCGACAGCCGAAGCGCTGGTGTACGGCATCTTGCAGCTGCAGAAGAAGATCTGGCGTACCCAGACCATCGCACGCTGACCCCCTTTCAAATCAAGAGCACGCCAGCCCCCATGGCCCAGCAAGCACCTTCTCTCATCGATAGACTTCGCGCCCGTTTTGCCGGTGCGCAGGTTGTGGTGGTCGAACCGCGCGGCGAAGTAACGCTGGAAGTGGCTGTTGCCGATTGGCACGCAACCGCTCTGGCATTGCGTGACGAACTCGGTTTCGAACATGCCACCGACCTGTGCGGCGTCGATTACCTCGGCTACGGCAGCGACGAGTGGGATACCTCGGACGTTTCCTCGCATGGCTTCAGCCGTGGCGTGGAAGGCAGTGGCGCCGGTCGTTTCGCCTGGGGTGAATTCCCCAGTCACGAAACTGCCGAGGGCGCGCAGCCGGACGCCATGCCGAAGCAGCGCTTTGCGGTGGTCTGCCAGCTGCGTTCCTACCAGCACAACCAGCTGCTGCGCATCCGCTGCTACGCGCCGAGCGAGTCGCTGCCGGTGGTGGCCTCGCTGACCGATATCTACCCGGGCCTGAACTGGTTCGAGCGCGAAGCGTTCGACCTGTACGGCGTGATCTTCGAAGGTCACCCGGACCTGCGTCGCATCCTGACCGACTACGGTTTCGTGGGCCATCCTTTCCGCAAGGATTTCCCGCTGATCGGCAACGTCGAAGTGCGTTACGACGAAGAAAAGAAGCGTGTGGTCTACGAGCCGGTGACTTCGGTCGAGCCGCGCGTAGGCGTGCCGCGTGTTATCCGCGACGATGCCCGTTTCCAGACCGCTGAAGGCGAGCGCGCGCAGACGGAGGCAAGCAAGTGAGTGCGGACGTAAAGAGGGAATTCCACCAGGCCTCGCAGGCCTTTGCGAGCAATCCTGCCGAAGCGAAGCAGGAGATCCGCAACTACACGATGAATTTCGGCCCGCAGCATCCGGCCGCGCACGGTGTGCTGCGCCTGATCCTGGAAATGGATGGCGAAACCATCATGCGCGCCGATCCGCATATCGGCCTGCTGCACCGCGCGACCGAAAAGCTGGCCGAGTCCAAGCCGTTCAACCAGTCGATCGGTTATATGGATCGCTTGGATTACTGCTCGATGATGTGCAACGAGCACGCCTATGTCCGCGCCATCGAAACCCTGGTGGGTATCGAAGTGCCGGAGCGTGCGCAGTACATCCGTACCCTGTTCGATGAAGTCACCCGCATCCTGAACCACCTGATGTGGCTGGGCTCCAACGGCCTGGATCTGGGGGCGATGGCGGCAATGCTGTACGCCTTCCGTGAGCGCGAAGAGCTGATGGATTGCTATGAGGCAGTCTCCGGCGCGCGCATGCACGCGGCGTACTACCGTCCGGGCGGCGTGTACCGCGACCTGCCGGACACCATGCCCAAGTACAAGGAATCGCGTTGGCACAAGGGCAATGCGCTCAAGCGCCTGAACGCCTCGCGCGAGGGCTCGCTGCTCGACTTCCTGGAGAACTTCACCAATGAGTTCCCCAAGCGCGTCGACGAATACGAAACCCTGCTGACCGACAACCGTATCTGGAAGCAGCGTACCGTTGGCATCGGCGTGATCACCCCGGAGCACGCGCTGGCCTGGGGCATGACCGGCGTGATGCTGCGCGGCTCGGGCATTGCCTGGGACCTGCGCAAGAAGCAGCCGTATGCCAAGTACGACGCGGTCGATTTCGACCTGCCGCTGGGTACCAACGGTGACTGCTACGACCGTTACCTGGTCCGCGTTGCCGAGATGCGCGAATCCAACCGCATCATCAAGCAGTGCGTGCAGTGGCTGAAGGCCAACCCCGGCCCGGTGATGGTCAAGAACTTCAAGGTCGCCCCGCCGGCTCGCGCCGAGATGAAGGACGACATGGAAGCGCTGATCCATCACTTCAAGCTGTTCAGTGAAGGCTACTGCGTCCCGGCTGGTGAAACCTATGCAGCGGTCGAAGCGCCCAAGGGCGAGTTCGGTTGCTACCTGGTGTCCGACGGTGCCAACAAGCCGTTCCGCGCGCACCTGCGCGCACCGGGCTTCGCCCACCTGTCGTCGATCGATTCGGTCGTGCGCGGCCACATGCTGGCCGACGTGGTGGCGATGATCGGTACCTACGACCTGGTGTTCGGTGAGGTTGACCGGTAATGCCGGCGAGCCACACATCGCCCGTTGCCTGCGCAGCCCTGCTGCCGCAGGCATCGGTTTTTCAGAATTTGGTATTCGTTGAGGTCGGCCGATGAAGGCGACGGGTAATTACGAGGCGGCGCGCGACGTCGACCCGATGGTGGTGTTGAGCGACAAGACACGCGCTCACATCGATCACTGGCTGACCAAGTTCCCGCCGGAGCGCAAGCGTTCGGCGGTGCTGCAGGGTCTGCATGCCGCGCAGGAGCAGAACCAGGGCTGGCTGAGCGACGAGCTGATCGCCGCTGTTGCCAAGTACCTGGACCTGCCGTTCGTGTGGGCCTACGAGGTTGCCACCTTCTACTCGATGTTCGAGACCGAGAAGGTGGGCCGCAACAACGTCGCCATCTGCACCAACATCAGCTGCTGGCTCAACGGCGCCGACGACATCGTCCGCCACTGCGAGAAGAAGCTGGGCATCAAGCACGGTGAATCGACTGCAGACGGCCGCGTCTACCTCAAGAAAGAGGAAGAGTGCCTGGCTGGCTGCGCGGGCGCACCGATGATGGTCATCAACGGTCATTACCACGAGCGCCTGACGCTGGACCAGGTCGACGCGCTGCTGGACGGGCTGGAGTAAGGCATGGCACACCACGAATCCAAGGGCCCGGTCGGACCGGCGCCGCTTCCGCACAACGTGGTTTACACCACGCTGCACTACGACACCCCGTGGTCGTACGAAAGCTATCTGAAGACCGGTGGCTACGCCGCGCTGCGCAAGATAATCGAAGAGAAGATCGCGCCGGCCGACGTCATCGAGATGGTCAAGCAGTCCGGCCTGCGCGGCCGCGGCGGCGCGGGCTTCCCGACCGGCCTGAAGTGGTCCTTCATGCCCAAGGGCGATGTGCAGAAGTACATCCTGTGCAACTCGGATGAATCCGAGCCAGGTACCTGCAAGGACCGCGACATCCTGCGCTACAACCCGCACTCGGTGGTGGAAGGCATGGCGATCGCCTGCTACGCCACCGGTTCGACCGTGGGCTACAACTACCTGCGTGGTGAGTTCCACCACGAGCCGTTCGAGCATTTCGAGCAGGCCCTGGCCGATGCCTACAAGCACGGCTGGCTGGGCAAGAACGTGCTGGGCAGCGGCGTAGACATCGACATTTATGGCGCACTCGGCGCTGGCGCCTACATCTGCGGCGAAGAAACCGCATTGATGGAGTCGCTGGAAGGCAAGAAGGGCCAGCCGCGTTACAAGCCGCCGTTCCCGGCCAACTTCGGCCTGTACGGCAAGCCGTCGACGATCAACAACACCGAAACCTATGGTTCGGTGCCGGCGATCATCCGCAACGGCCCGGAATGGTTCAAGAACCTGAGCCTGACCAACAACGGTGGCCCGAAGTGCTTCTCGGTCTCCGGTTGCGTGACCAAGGGCGGCAATTTCGAAGTGCCGTTGGGCACCACCTTTGATGACCTGCTGGCGATGGCCGGTGGTCTGCGTCCGGGCCGTACGCTGAAGGCGGCGATTCCGGGCGGCGTGTCGATGCCGGTGCTGACCGCCGAGCAGCTCAAGGGCCTGCCGATGGACTACGACACCATCCGCGCACTGGGCTCGGGCCTGGGTTCGGGGGCCATCGTGGTGCTGGATGACAGCGTCTGCTGCGTCAAGTTCGCCTGTCGCATCAGCCAGTTCTTCCACAAGGAATCCTGTGGCCAGTGCACCCCGTGCCGTGAGGGCACCGGCTGGATGCACCGCGTGCTGGAGCGCATCGTTGCCGGCCAGGCCACGATGGAAGACCTGCATCAGCTGAAGACGGTGGCCGGCCAGATCGAAGGCCACACCATCTGTGCGTTCGGTGAGGCGGCAGCGTGGCCGATCCAAGGCTTCCTGCGCCAGTTCTGGAACGAATTCGAGTACTACATCGTCAACGGTCATTCGATGGTTGACGGCAAGAAGGTGGAGGCTGCTGCCGCATGAGCGCGCAACCGGTAAATCCCAACGTACCGCCGGATCACGTCACCATCGATATTGATGGCCAGACCCTGGTCGTACCCAAGGGTTCGATGATCATCCAGGCCGCCGACAAGGCCGGCATTCCGATTCCGCGCTTCTGCTACCACGAGAAGCTGCCGATCGCCGCCAACTGCCGCATGTGCCTGGTCGACGTTGAAAAGTCGCCCAAGCCGTCGCCGGCCTGTGCCACCCCGGTCATGGATGGCATGAAGATCCAGACCCGCAACGAGAAGGCGCTCAAGTACCAGCGTTCGGTGATGGAGTTCCTGCTCATCAACCACCCGCTGGACTGCCCGATCTGCGATCAGGGCGGCGAGTGCGAGCTGCAGGACGTGTCGCTGGGCTACGGCCGCTCGGTCAGCCGCTTCAACGAGCGCAAGCGCGTTGTGGTCGACGAGGACATGGGGCCGCTGGTCGCCACCGAGATGACCCGCTGCATCCAGTGCACCCGCTGCGTGCGCTTCACCGCTGAAGTCGCTGGCACCTACGAGCTGGGTGGCATGTCGCGCGGTGAAAACCTGCAGATCGGCACCTATGACGGCAAGCCGCTGACCACCGAGCTGTCCGGCAACGTCATCGACGTGTGCCCGGTCGGTGCGCTGACCAACAAGGTGTTCCAGTTCAAGGCGCGCCCGTGGGAACTGACCGCACGCGAGTCGCTGGGTTACCACGACGCGATGGGTTCCAACCTGTTCCTGCACGTACGCCGTGGCGAAGTGCTGCGCGCTGTGCCGCGTGACAACGAGCTGGTCAACGAGTGCTGGCTGTCGGACCGTGACCGTTATTCGCACCAGGGCCTGTACTCGGCTGACCGCGCGGTAAAGCCGCTGCAGAAGGTCAATGGCGAGTGGAAGGAAGTGAGCTGGGCCGAAGGTCTGGCCGCTGCCCGCGAGATCTTCGAAGCCAACCGTGGCGACGACCTCGGCGTGCTGGTGCACCCGGCGACGTCGAACGAGGAGGGCGCATTGCTGGCCCGCCTTGCCGCCGGCCTGGGTTCGAACAACATCGACCACCGCATCAACAACCGCGATTTCTCCGACGCTCCGGTGGCCGAAGCCTTTGGCATGACGCTGGCGGAAATCGAGAATGCCGACCAGATCGTGCTGCTGGGTAGCAATATCCGCCACGAACTGCCGCTGCTGCACGCCCGTCTGCGCAAGGCGCAGACCAAGAACGGCGCAAAGATCCACGCGGTCAACCCGGTCGATTTCGACTTCGCGTTCAAGCTGGCCGGCAAGCAGATCGTCGCCCCGTCGCGCTTCGTCGAAGCGCTGGGCAACGCGCAGCTGGTCGATGCAGTGAAGGCCGGCAGCAACACCGTCATCATCGTCGGTGCGATTGCCGAGAATCATCCGCAGGCTGCTGCGATCCGTTCGGCTGCCAGCGCATTTGCCGCTGCCACCGGCGCCAAGCTGTGCCGCATCCCGCAGGGTGCCAATGCCGTGGGCCTGGCCCAAGCTGGCGTGCTGCCGGCCGGCAAGGACGTCAATGCAATGCTGGCGCAGCCGCGCAAGGCCTATGCCCTGTATGGCATCGAGCCGGGCCTGGACTTCGCCGATACCGCCGCTGCCCGCAAGGCGCTGGCCGGTGCCAAGGTTGTGGCGTTCAGCCACTTCGCCTGCACCTCGACCCGCGATGTGGCCGATGTGATCCTGCCGATCGGCGCGCTGCCGGAAATCGACGCAACGCTGACCAATCTGGACGGCCGCAACCAGGTCGCCCGTGCCGGTGGCAAGCTGCAAGGCGAGGCCCGCGAGGGCTGGCGCGTGCTGCGTGCCCTCGGTGGTGACCTGCAGCTGGCCGGTTTCGGCTTCACCGATCTGGCCGGCCTGCGTGCCAGCCTGCAGCCGGTGACCGTCAAGGTGTCCGCTTCGGCACAGCCGCAGCCGGCAGGCGAGGGCTTCGAAGTGGCTTCGACCCCGGCGATCTACCGCACCGACGCCGTCGTGCGTCGCGCGCAGGCGCTGCAGTCGCATCCGCTCAACAATGATCCGCGCATCGTGCTCAACGCCGATGACGCCGCGCGTCTGCAGCTGACCGAAGGCCAGATGGCCAAGGTCGGCACCGACGCCGGCCGCGCCACCTTGTCGGTGGTGGTTGACGCTCGCGTCGCCGCCGGCACGGTGTGGATTGAATCGGGCCACGGCGCAACCGCGCCGCTGGGTGCCGCACGTGTAACGGTGGTGGCTGCATGAACGAGTTGCTGTTGAACGCGGTCGATCCGCTGCACCAGTGGTTTCTGGCCCTGGGCGATATCGGCATCGTGCTGTGGACGGTGCTGAAGATCCTGGTGATCGCCATGCCGATCATCATCTCGGTTGCCTTCTACGTGTTGTGGGAGCGCAAGCTGATCGGCTGGATGCACGTCCGCCACGGGCCGATGTACGTCGGTCTTGGTGGCCTGCTGCAGGCCTTCGCCGACGTCACCAAGCTGTTGTTCAAGGAAATCATCGCGCCGGCCAGCGCCCACAAGGCGATGTACATCATCGCGCCGCTGATCGTGCTGGCACCGTCGTTCGCGGCGTGGGCCGTGGTTCCGTTCGACTACAAGCTGGTGCTGTCCAACGCCAACGTCGGCCTGCTGTACCTGCTGGCGATGACCTCGCTGGGCGTGTACGGCGTAATCCTGGCCGGTTGGGCATCCAACTCCAAGTACGCCTTCCTCGGTGCGATGCGTTCGGCCGCACAGGTGGTCAGCTACGAAATCGCAATGGGCTTCGCTCTGGTCGGCGTGATGATCGCCGCCGGCAGCCTGAACCTGACCGACATCGTGCTGGCGCAGAAGGGTAATTCGGGTCTGTTCGACTGGTTCCTGCTGCCGCTGCTGCCGCTGTTCGTCGTGTACTGGGTGTCCGGCGTTGCCGAAACCAACCGCGCGCCGTTCGACGTGGTCGAAGGCGAGTCGGAAATCGTGGCAGGCCACATGGTGGAGTACTCCGGCGGTGCGTTCGCACTGTTCTTCCTGGCTGAGTACGCCAACATGATCCTGGTCAGCTTCCTGATCTCGATCTTCTTCCTCGGTGGCTGGTTGAGCCCGCTCCAGGGTTGGATCACGGCAGACATCTCGCCGTGGATCAACTGGATCTGG
The DNA here is from genome assembly GCF_056856655.1 of Stenotrophomonas sp. STEN033. NCBI lineage: Bacteria > Pseudomonadati > Pseudomonadota > Gammaproteobacteria > Lysobacterales > Lysobacteraceae > Stenotrophomonas > Stenotrophomonas sp. STEN033. The sequence goes on along the minus strand of NZ_JBXFWM010000056.1, from coordinate 16,652 downwards.
ACCGGCGGCTGGCCGTGGCTGCTGCTGAAGGTGCTGTTCTTCGCCAGTGCGTACATCTGGTTCCGTGCCAGCTTCCCGCGCTTCCGCTATGACCAGATCATGCGTCTGGGCTGGAAGGTGTTCATCCCGCTGACCATTTTCTGGATCGCGGTGACGGCACTGATGGTGTTCTACGGCGTGATCCAGAAGGGCGTTTGATTCATGAATAAGATCACCCACTATTTCAAAAGTCTGTTGCTGCTCGAGTTGCTCGGTGGCCTGTGGCTGACGCTGAAGTACGCGTTCAAGCCCAAGTACACCGTGATGTACCCGATGGAGAAGTTCCCGCAGTCGCCGCGCTTCCGTGGCCTGCACGCCCTGCGCCGTTACCCCAACGGTGAAGAGCGCTGCATCGCCTGCAAGCTGTGCGAAGCGGTGTGCCCGGCACTGGCCATCACCATCGACTCGGCCAAGCGCGAAGACGGCACCCGCCGTACCACGCGTTACGAGATCGATCTGTTCAAGTGCATCTTCTGCGGCTTCTGCGAAGAAAGCTGCCCGGTGGACTCGATCGTCGAGACCCACATTCTCGAGTACCACTTCGAGAAGCGTGGCGAGAACATCATCACCAAGCCGCAGCTGCTGGCACTGGGCGACCGGCTTGAAGCCGAAATCGCCGAGCGCCGCGCCGCCGACGCCGCCTTCCGCTGAGGTCTTGAGATGGATTGGGTAAATATTTGTTTCTGGTTCTTCTCCATCATTGCCGGCATTTCCGCGGCAGCGGTGATCAGTGTGCGCAACCCGGTATACGCCGTGCTGTGCTTGATCCTGACGTTCTTCTCCATCGCCTGCGTCTGGCTGCTGGTGGGGGCGGAGTTCCTTGGCGTCACCCTGGTGCTGGTGTACGTCGGCGCGGTGATGGTGTTGTTCCTGTTCGTGGTGATGATGTTGGACATCGACACCACCAACCTGCGTGAAGGCTGGGTGCGTTACCTGCCGGTCGGCCTGGTGGTCGCGGTGGTGATGCTGGTGCAGATGCTGACCCTGATCGGGGTCAAGGCGCGCACCGCACCGTTCCCGGTGGACAACGCCGCGGCGGTGGCTGCCGATACGTCGAACATCACCTGGCTGGCACGCAGCCTGTTCACCGAATACCTGCTGCCGTTCGAGTTTGCTGCCGTGATCCTGACCGTGGCCGTGGTGGCAGCCGTGATGCTGACCCTGCGCCGTCGCCAGGGCCTGAAGACGCAGAACCCGACCGCACAGACCATGACCAAGGCAAAAGATCGCCTGCGCATGGTCAAGATGGCCGCCGAAAAGCCGGTGGTGCAGGTCGATACGCAACATGACGGTGGCGAGGAGGCCAAGCCATGATTTCCCTGGGCCATATGCTCGCACTCGGTGCGGTGATGTTCTGCATCAGCGTTGCCGGCATCTTCCTCAACCGGAAGAACATCATCGTGCTGTTGATGTCGATCGAACTGATGCTGCTGTCGGTGAACATCAACTTCATCGCCTTCTCGCGTGAGCTCGGCGACACCGCCGGTCAGCTGTTCGTGTTCTTCATCCTGACCGTGGCCGCAGCCGAAGCTGCAATCGGCCTCGCGATCCTGGTGACCTTGTTCCGTACTCGCCACACCATCAACGTGGGCGAAGTCGATTCGCTGAAGGGCTGACCCGAAGATGGAAATCACTCTCTCCAAGAGTCTGTTGATTGCAGTGGTGCTGGCACCACTGTTCGGCAGCATCATCGCCGGCCTGTTCGGTCGTCAGGTGGGGCGCAAGGGCGCCCAGTACATCACCATCCTGGGCGTGGCGATCAGCTGCGGCCTGTCGGCCTACATCTTCTCCCAGCTGCTGTGGGGTGGGGCGCAGCCGTTCAACCAGAACGTCTACACCTTCTTTGAAGTCGGCCAATATGCGGCGCATGTCGGTTTCATGATCGATCGCCTGACCGCGATGATGATGGTGGTGGTGACCTTCGTGTCGCTGCTGGTGCATATCTACTCGATCGGCTACATGGCCGAGGACGATGGCTACCAGCGCTTCTTCAGCTATATCTCGCTGTTCACCTTCTCGATGCTCACCCTGGTGATGAGCAACAACTTCCTGCAGCTGTTCTTCGGCTGGGAAGCGGTGGGCCTGGTGTCGTACCTGCTGATCGGTTTCTACTTCAAGAAGCCCACGGCCATCTTCGCCAACATGAAGGCCTTCCTGGTCAACCGCGTTGGTGACTTCGGCTTCCTGCTCGGCATCGCCGGCATCCTGTGGGCCTTCGGTTCGCTGGATTACGCTACCGTGTTCGCCAACGCCAGTACCGTGCTGGGCTCGGATGTGACCGGTCACGCGATGGTGCAGCTGATCGGCGATCACCAGTGGAGCGTAGCGACCATCATCTGCATCTGCCTGTTCATCGGTGCGATGGGCAAGTCGGCACAGGTTCCGCTGCACGTGTGGCTGCCGGACTCGATGGAAGGCCCGACCCCGATCTCGGCGCTGATCCACGCCGCGACCATGGTCACCGCGGGCATCTTCATGGTCACCCGCATGTCGCCGCTGTTCGAGCTGTCGCAGACCGCGCTGGACTTCATCCTGTTCATCGGTGCCACCACCGCGTTCTTCACCGGCCTGATCGGCATCGTGCAGACCGACATCAAGCGTGTGGTTGCGTATTCCACGCTGTCGCAGCTGGGCTACATGACGGTTGCACTCGGTGTGTCGGCCTACTCGGGCGCGGTATTCCACCTGATGACCCACGCCTTCTTCAAGGCACTGCTGTTCCTGGGTGCCGGTTCGGTCATCATGGGCATGCACCATGAGCAGAACATGATGAAGATGGGCGGCCTGCGCAAATACATGCCGGTTACCCACATCACCATGTGGATCGGTACGCTGGCCCTGGTGGGGACGCCGTTCTTCTCGGGTTTCTACTCGAAGGACACCATCATCGAAGCGGCCGCGATGCATGCGCACGCTGCCGAGGCTGGCTGGGTTGCCCTGTACGGTTACTGGGCGGTGCTCGGTGGCGTCATCGTCACCAGCTTCTACAGCTTCCGCCTGCTGTTCCTGACCTTCTTCGGCAAGGAACGCTTCCGCGACGCACACGATGATCACCACGCTGATCATGGCCACGGCCACGATGACCACCACGGTCATGGTGCGCACGAGCCGCATGAGTCGCCGCTGGTGGTGACCGTGCCGCTGATCCTGCTTGCCATCCCGTCCATCCTCATCGGCTTCTTCACCATTGGCCCGATGCTGTTTGGTACCGGCTGGGATGGTCATGCTGCCGCTGCTGGCATCCCCGGCCAGGCCATGTCGTTCTTCACCGGCATCGTCGACTTCTACGACCCGGCGCGCGACACCATCGCCGAGGTGGGCAAGGAGTTCTGGCACGGTTCGGTGGCCTATGCGATACACGGCATGCAGATGCCGGCGTTCTGGCTGACCGTTGCAGGTTTCGCGCTGGCCTGGGTGTTCTACATCTGGAAGCCGGAACTGGCAGGGCAGGCTCGCAAGACCCTGGCACCGGTGGTTTCGGTTCTGGAAAACAAGTACGGCTTCGACAAGCTCTGGATCGACGGCTTTGCCGGCGGTGGTGTGCAGCTCGGCAAGGCCGCCCGTGCCGTTGATAGCACGGTCGTTGATGGGGTGATGGTCAATGGTTCGGCGCGTCTGGTCGACCTGGCTGCCAACCTGTTGCGCCGCACCCAATCCGGTTTCCTCTACCACTACGCGTTCGCGATGATCATCGGCCTGATTGCCCTGTTGGGCGTGCTGATGCATTTCTGGCGTTGACCTGTACGGAATAGAAGACGTGTCGAACTGGCCTCTACTTAGTATCCTCATCTGGCTGCCGATCCTCGGCGGTGCGTTGATCCTCGCTGTGCGCAACGCCCAGGCCGCCCGTTGGGCGTCCCTGGCGGTGGCATTGCTCACCTTCCTGCTCAGCCTCGGCCTGCTCAGCGGTTACGACCGCGGCGCTGCCGATGTGATGCAGTTCGTCGAACAGCACCCGTGGATCCCGGCGTTCGACATCGGCTACAACCTGGCCGTGGACGGCATCGCCATCGCCCTGATCCTGCTGACCACGCTGATCGGCGTGCTGGCACTGATCGGCGCCTGGGGCGTGGTCGACAAGCGCGTCAACCAGTACGTGGCCGCCTTCCTGATCCTGGAAGGCGTGACGGTCGGCATCTTCGCCGCGACCGACGCGATGCTGTTCTACGTGTTCTTCGAAGCCATGCTGATCCCGATGTTCCTGATCATCGGTGTCTGGGGCGGCCCGCGTCGTATCTACGCAGCCATGAAGTTCTTCCTGTACACCTTCCTCGGCTCGGTGCTGATGCTGGTGGCGCTGATCTACCTGTACCTGAAGGGCGGCAGCTTCCAGCTGGTCGACCTGTACCAGCTGCAGCTCTCTGCCAAGGAGCAGACCTGGATATTCTTCGCGTTCCTGATCGCCTTCGCGGTCAAGGTGCCGATGTTCCCGGTGCACACCTGGCTGCCGGACGCGCACGTGGAAGCGCCCACCGCCGGTTCGGTGATCCTGGCCGCGATCGCACTGAAGATCGGTGGCTACGGTTTCCTGCGCTTCAACCTGCCGATCGTTCCCGATGCCAGCCACGAGTGGGCATGGCTGGTGATCGCGCTGTCGCTGGTGGCGGTGATCTACGTCGGCCTGGTGGCGATGGTGCAGGACGACATGAAGAAGCTGATCGCTTATTCGTCGGTCGCGCACATGGGTTTCGTCACCCTGGGTACCTTCACCGCACTGTGGCTGGTGCGTGACGCAGGCAATGCCGACGCCGCCCGCCTGGGCCTGCAGGGCGCGATGGTGCAGATGGTTTCGCACGGTTTCGTGTCCGGTGCGATGTTCTCCTGCGTAGGCGTGCTGTACGACCGCATGCACAGCCGCCGCATCGCCGACTACGGCGGCGTGGTCAACGTCATGCCCTGGTTTGCCGCCTTCGCGCTGCTGTTCTTCATGGCCAACTCCGGCCTGCCGGGTACCAGTGGCTTCGTCGGCGAGTTCATGATCGTGCTGGCTGCGTTCCAGTGGAACCCGCTGGTGGCACTGGGTGCTGCGACCACGTTGATCATCAGCGCTGCTTACTCGCTGTGGCTGTACAAGCGTGTGTTCTTCGGTGAGGTGGGCAATGCGCACGTTGCCGAACTGAAGGACATGAATGGTCGTGAGTGGCTGGTAATGGGCGTGTTTGCCGTTGGCACCTTGGTGCTGGGCTTCTATCCCAAGCCGCTGACCGACCTGATGGAGCCGTCCATCGCCCATCTGGCGATGCAGATCGCTTCGAGCAAGCTGCTGTAAGCGGCCCGTCGAGAGTATTGATTCCAGGATTTGATGATGACCACGCCGACGCCTCTGCCGTTGACCATGACCGACCTGCTGCCGTTGCTGCCCGAACTGGTGGTGATTGGCGGTGCCTTTGCCCTGTTGATCCTTGATCTGTTCATCAGCAACCGGCACAAGGTCTGGACCCACTTCATCTCGGTGGCCATCCTCGCTGTCGCCTTCATCATGCTGTTGAACGGCGTGGGCGGGCAGGGCGAGGTGTTCCACGGGATGTTCATTCGTGACAACGCTGCCGACGTCATGAAGACCGTCGTGGTGCTGGTCAGCGGCCTGAGCCTGATCTACGGCTGGAGCTACCTGCGCGAGCGCAACCTGTACCAGGGCGAGATCCCTGTGCTGATGTTGTTCGCCACCGCCGGCATGATGATCCTGGTGTCGGCCGGCAGCCTGCTGATGGTCTACCTGGGCCTGGAGCTGTTGGCGCTGTGTTCCTACGCGCTGGTTGCCAGCAACCGCGAGAACAAGCTCGCTGCCGAAGCCGGCATGAAGTACATCGTGCTGGGCTCGCTGGCCTCGGGCCTGCTGCTGTATGGCATGTCGCTGATCTACGGTGCCACCGGTTCGCTGCACCTGGATGTGATCCACGCCGCCATCCCCCATTCCGACGAGCGTCTGCTGTTGTTGACCGGTGCGGTGTTCATGGTTGCCGGCGTGGCCTTCAAGCTGGGTGCTGCCCCGTTCCACATGTGGCTGCCCGACGTCTACCAGGGTGCGCCGGCGCCGGTCGCGCTGTTCATCAGCTCGGCGCCGAAGCTGGCGGCGTTCGGCATGGCTTACCGCCTGCTGGAAATGGGCGTGGGCCCACTGTCGACCGAACTGCAGTACGTGCTGGCTGGCCTGGCGGCACTGTCGCTGGTCGTCGGTAACCTGATGGCCATTGCCCAGACCAACCTGAAGCGTATGCTGGCTTACTCGACCGTGTCGCACATCGGCTTCCTGCTGATGGGCATCGCCGGTGGCGGTGAGCAGGGCTATTCGGCCGCGCTGTTCTACGCCATTGCCTACGCCATCATGTCGACGGCCGCGTTCGGCGCGATCATTGCCTTGTCGCGCGCCGGGTTTGAAGCCGAGAACATCGAGGACTTCAAGGGCCTGAACGCGCGTAGCCCGTGGATGGCCGGTCTGGTCCTGTGCATCATGGCCTCTTTGGCGGGTATCCCGCCGTTCCTCGGCTTCTGGACCAAGTTGTCGGTGCTGAGCGCGGCCATCAATGGCGACCTGCTGTGGTTGGCGATGGTAGGTGTGATCTGCGCGGTGATCGGTTGCTTCTATTACCTGCGTGTCATCAAGGTCATGTACTTCGATGAGCCGGTCGGCGAGCCGCTGCCGCGCAACAATGACCGCATCCTGGGCATCGTGCTGGGCGTGAATTCCATCCTGCTGCTGTTCCTGCCGCTCGGCTTGGGTCCGCTGATGGAGTGGATGCGCAATTCTTTTGCACATTTGTAATAAAAAACGTTACAAATCTGCGCGAAGTGTGTATTATTCATCTCCTGAGTTGACGGCCTCACCGCCCAGCGGGAAGGTCGGAATCACCTGATAAGTGATTCAACCGGAAGGGTTTTTCCGGGTTTCTCCAGCTTCTTGTGAGAAACGCGAAGTAAATAAGTCTTGCATTATCGACTTGGTTACTTCATAATTCCGCTTCTGATGCGGGGTGGAGCAGTCTGGCAGCTCGTCGGGCTCATAACCCGAAGGTCGCAGGTTCAAATCCTGCCCCCGCTACCAGCTTCGGTCTTTGCAACACGATGTGTTGATGAGGCAAAAGTTGGGCTCGCAAGAACGGCTGCTTCCGTTCTTGCAACCGGGATCCGGTCATCGGATCCAAACGGACAAAGGGCCCATGTGGGCCCTTTGCTGTTTCTGGAAATCAGAAACCCCGGTTGGGTGACAACCGTTCTCTAACTTACGAATCAAGGCAGGCTGTGAGCGACAAGGCTACTGAAATCGCGAATCTGCTGAGCCCCACCGTGCAGGCGTTGGGGCTCGAGTTGCTGGGCGCCGAGTATCTGCCGGCACCGGGCGGTGCAACGTTGCGCCTGTATATCGATGTGCCGATGGCTGAGCAGCCCGAGCGCATGGTCAATATCGACGACTGCGAGCGGGTCAGCCGCGAAGTGTCGGCCCAGCTTGACGTCGAAGACCCCATCAGCGGCAACTACACGCTGGAAGTGTCTTCGCCGGGTGTGGATCGTCCGCTGTTCACGCTGGCCCAGTTCGAACAGGCCATCGGCGAATCCGCCAAGGTCGGCCTGAAGCTGCCGCAGGAAAGCCGCCGTCGCCTGCAGGGCGAGATCGTCGCGGTGGACGCGGCCCAGGGCACGGTGACCTTTGTCGTCGACAACAAGCCGTTCGTGGCCTCGTTCGACAACATCGACAAGGCACGCATCATTCCGGACTGGGCCGCACTTGGCCTGGCACCGACCAAACCGACGGGTCCGGCCCCCAAGCAGGGCAAGGCCAAGAATAATTCCAATAACGAAACGGCGGCCAAAAAGCCGCGCGCGGAGTGAGCCGATGAGCAAGGAACTTTTGCTGGTAGTTGACGCAGTCGCCAACGAGAAGGGCGTGCCGCGCGAAGTCATTTTTGATGCGATCGAAGCGGCATTGGCTTCGGCGGCGAAGAAGCGCTACCCCGACCAGGAAGTGCTGGCGCGCGTGTCGATCAACCACAAGGACGGTACCTACGAGACCTTCCGTCGCTGGGAAGTGGTTGCCGATGACGTGGTGATGGAGTCGCCGGATCGCCAGATCCGCCTGATGGACGCCGTGGACGAGGCCGATGGCGTCGAAATCGGTGATTTCATCGAAGAGCAGATTGAAAACCCCGATTTCGGCCGTATCGCAGCGCAGGCTGCCAAGCAGGTCATCGTCCAGCGCGTGCGCGAAGCCGAGCGCCAGCAGGTGGTGGATGCATGGAAGGATCGCGTTGGCGAACTGGTCACCGGTGTGGTCAAGCGCGCTGAGCGCGGCAACATCTACGTGGACCTGGGTGGCAATGCCGAAGCCTTCATCCCGAAAGACAAGGGCATTCCGCGTGACGTGCTGCGTGCCGGCGACCGCGTGCGCGGCTACCTGGCCGAAGTGCGTTCGGAGCCGCGTGGTCCGCAGCTGTTCATCAGCCGCGCCGCCCCGGAATTCATGATCGAGCTGTTCAAGCTGGAAGTGCCGGAAGTCGGCCAGGGCCTGGTCGAGATCAAGGCCTGTGCACGTGACCCGGGCGACCGCGCCAAGATCGCCGTGCTGGCCCACGACAGCCGCACCGATCCTATCGGCGCCTGCATCGGCATGCGCGGTTCGCGCGTGCAGGCCGTGTCCAACGAGCTCAATGGTGAGCGCGTCGACATCGTGCTGTGGAATGACAATCCGGCCAACTTCGTCATCAACGCGATGGCGCCGGCCGAGGTTCAGTCGATCATCGTCGATGAAGAAAAGCATTCGATGGATCTGGCCGTGGCCGAAGACCGCCTGGCCCAGGCCATCGGCAAGGGCGGCCAGAACGTGCGCCTGGCCAGCCGCCTGACCGGTTGGCAGCTGAACGTGATGACCCAGGACCAGGTGACCGCCAAGTCGGAAGCCGAGCAGGGCGTTGCCCGTCAGCTGTTCATGGACAAGCTGGAAGTGGATGAGGAAATTGCCGGCATCCTGGTGTCGGAAGGCTTTGGTACGGTGGAAGAAATTGCCTACGTGCCGGTTGGTGAGTTGCTGGCAGTGGAAGGCTTCGACGAAGATATCGTCGAAGAACTCCGTGCCCGCGCCCGCGATGCGCTGCTCAATGAAGCGCTGGCGGTGGAAGAGGGGGCTGACGGCGGTGTGCCGGCAGCCGATCTGCTGGCACTGAAGGGCATGGATGAGGCTACTGCGTACGCGCTGGCTGGCCACGGTGTGCGCACAAGTGAGGATCTGTCGGACCTGGCTGCCGACGAGGTTCTGGAGTTCGGCATCGAGGGCATGGATCTGGAGCGCGCCGCGGCGCTGGTCCTGGCAGCCCGCGCCGAGGAGATCGCCCGCCTGGAGCGTGGCGAATGAGCCAGCGATGAACAGTGCCCTGAGCCGCTCAGGGCGTAGACTCCGCGCTGCCTTCGTTCGTGACGAGGGAGCGCAAACAAGATCATAGGATCCGAATGTCGCAGCAAACCACCATCCGCAAGCTCGCCGAACTGGTCAACACGCCGGTCGAGAAACTGCTTGAACAGCTGTCCCAGGCCGGGATGAAGTTCAGCGGTCCCGACCAGGTCGTGACCAGTACCGAGAAAGTGAAGCTGCTTGGCTTCCTCCGCCGTTCACATGGCAAGGAAGAGCAGCCGGTCGAAGAGGCTGACGCCGCATCGAAGAAGATCACCCTGAACCGCCGCAAGCATCAGGAAGTGACCGTCAATGCTGGCCGCAGCAAGACCACCGTCAATGTCGAAGTGCGCCAGAAGCGTACCTACGTCAAGCCGGAAGGTGGCAAGGCTGCGATGACGCCGGACGAGGAGCGCGCGGACATCCTGCGCAAGCTCGAGGAATCGCGTCAGCGCAATCTCGAAGAGCAGCGCATGCTGGCCGAGAAGGACCGCGCCCGCGACGAAGGCATTGCTGCCCAGAAGGCGGCCGAAGAAGCCGAGCGCGCCCGCGTCGAAGCCGAGAAGCGGGCTGCTGAAGAGGCGGCCAAGGCCGCCGCTGCAAAGCCGGCCCCGGTTGAGGTCGAGGCGGATGCACCGCCGGCGCGCAATGCACGCCACGCGCCGTCAGCGGCTGCCCCGACCCGCGCCCCGGTGCGCGAGGATCGCGGCAACAACGCCAATGCCAATGCCAATGCAAAGCCGGGCAAGCGCAACGAGGGTGGCGATGGCAACCGTTTCGGCGGCCAGTTGCACCTGTCGGCGTCTGATCGTGCCCGTCGTGGCAACAGCAACAACAGTAATTCGCGCGGTCGTCCGGGTGCGCGTGCACCGCAGGGCCGTCGCGGCAATGACGCATCGCGTAGTGGTGGCGGCAGCCACGCCTTCGAACGTCCGACCGCACCGGTGGTGCGTGAAGTCGCCGTTGGCGACACCATCACCGTGGCCGATCTGGCCCAGAAGCTTGCCCTGAAGGGCGGCGAGGTGGTCAAGGCGCTGTTCAAGATGGGCGTGATGGCCACCATCACCCAGTCCATCGATCACGACACCGCTGCACTGGTTGTCGAGGAACTCGGCCACAAGGTCGTGCGTGCCAACGACAACGACGCCGAAGACGCACTGCTGGCGATCAGCGATGCCGACGAGCGCGTGGCGGTGCCGCGTGCGCCGGTGGTGACCATCATGGGTCACGTCGACCACGGCAAGACCTCGTTGCTGGATTACATCCGCCGCACCAAGGTTGCCAATGGCGAAGCCGGCGGCATTACCCAGCACATCGGTGCGTACCACGTGACCACGCCGAAGGGTGTGATCAGCTTCCTCGATACCCCGGGCCACGCCGCGTTCACCTCGATGCGCGCCCGCGGTGCGCAGCTGACCGATATCGTGGTGGTGGTTGTCGCCGCCGACGATGGCGTGATGCCGCAGACCAAGGAAGCCATCCAGCACGCTCGCGCCGCCAACGCGCCGATCGTGGTGGCCATCAACAAGATCGACAAGGCCTCGGCCGACCCGATGCGCGTCAAGAACGAACTGCTCGCCGAGCAGGTCGTTGCCGAAGAGTTCGGTGGTGACGTGCAGATGGTGGAAATCTCGGCCAAGACCGGCCTGGGCATCGACGACCTGCTGGATGCGATTTCGCTGCAGGCCGAAGTGCTGGAGCTGAAGGCCGTGGCCGATGGTCGCGCCAGTGGCGTGGTCATCGAATCCTCGCTGGACAAGGGCCGTGGCCCGGTCGCGACGGTGCTGGTGCAGCAGGGCGTCCTGAAGAAGGGCGACTACCTGGTGTGCGGTATCCAGTACGGCCGTGTGCGCGCACTGTTCGACGAAACCGGCAGCCAGGTCGGCGAAGCGGGTCCGTCCATTCCGGTGCAGGTGCTGGGTCTGTCCGGCGTGCCGGAAGCCGGTGATGACTTCGTTGTGGTCGAGGACGAGCGCCTGGCCAAGGACGTTGCGCAGACCCGTGAAACCAAGCGTCGCGAGTCGCGTCTGGTCGCCACTGCGGGCAGCCGCATGGAAGACATCATGGCGCAGCTGGGCAAGGGCGAAGGCCAGCAGGTGCTGAACCTGCTGATCAAGGCCGACGTGCAGGGTTCGGTGCAGGCACTGAGCCAGGCGCTGGTCGCGCTGTCCAACGACGATATCCGCATCAACGTGATCCACTCCGGCGTGGGCGGCATCACCGAGTCGGACGCCAACTCGGCCGTGGCTTCCAAGGCCACCGTCATCGGCTTCAACGTGCGTGCGGACGCTTCTGCCCGTCGCATCATTGAGTCCAACGGTGTTGACCTGCGTTACTTCTCGATCATCTATGACGTGATCGACCAGGTGAAGCAGGTGGCCTCCGGTCTGCTCGGCGTGGAAATCCGCGAAGAGATCATCGGTATCGCGCAGGTCCGCGACGTGTTCCGCAGCTCCAAGTTCGGCGCGGTTGCAGGCTGCATGATCATCGAAGGCGTGGTGAAGCGGAACAAGCCGATCCGCGTGCTGCGCGACAGCGTGGTGGTGTTCGAGGGCGAGCTGGAATCGCTGCGTCGTTTCAAGGAAAACGTCGAGGAAGTTCGCAACGGTACCGAGTGCGGTATCGGCGTGAAGGCTTACAACGACGTCAAGCCGGGCGACCAGATCGAGTGCTTCGAACGTATCGAAGTGCCGCGCACGCTCTGACGGCTGGGATTGGGGAGTCGGGAATCGGGATCCGTTGAAGCGGGTCCCGCGAACGGATCCCCTGCCGGCCGGGGTTGGGAATCAGGTGCTGTGGCCGTGAATGCGGCTGCAGCGGGTGGTCCCCTCCGGTTTCATTGAAATTCACTCTTTATTGCTGATACTTGCCTGATGCCTAAGACTTTCCATCGTACCGACCGTGTTTCTGCGCAGATCCGCCGTGATCTGGGCACTCTGGTGCATGCTGCCGTGCGCGAGTTCGGGCTGCCCTCGGTCAGCGTGTCGGACGTGGAAGTCACCCGTGACATGGCCCATGCCAAGATCTTCGTGACCGCGCTGATGCCGGAGCGTGCGGATGAGGCGATGAAGGGCCTGCGTGAGTTGTCGGTCGAGCTGCGCATGTCGCTGGCCAAGGCAATGAAGCTGAGGCATGTGCCGGAACTGCATTTCCACTACGACGACTCGGTCGATCGTGGCGAGCGCATCGACAATCTGCTGCGCGACCTGGCGCCGCCGCCCGAGTCCGACGCCGACAAGGGCAACGATAAAGCGTAATCGCAGCAGCCCGTAAGGGCTGTTGTCATGTCTGGCCTACGCAAGCTGGCGTAGGTGACTTTCCTGTTTTCTGCCGGCTGCGCCGAACCCGCAGCGGCCTGCCCATGGTGTTGCATGCGTCCCCGAATCCAATTCCGCCGCCTGGATGGCATCGTTCTGCTCGACAAGCCGGCCGGCATGAGCTCCAACACGGCGCTGCAGGTTGCGCGTCGTCTGTTCCGTGCCGAGAAAGGTGGGCATACCGGCAGCCTCGATCCGCTGGCCACTGGCCTGCTGCCGCTGTGCTTCGGTGAGGCCACCAAGATTGCCGGTCTGCTACTCGGGTCGGCCAAGGCCTATGACGCTGAGATCCGCTTGGGCAGCACCACGGATACCGATGATGCCGATGGCGCGGTGCTGCGCGAGCGGCCGGTGCCTGAAATCAGCGACGCGCAGTTGCAGGCGGCCTTGGCCAGCCTGACGGGCAGCATCCTGCAGCGGGCGCCGATCTACTCGGCATTGAAACAGGGGGGCGAGCCGCTGTACGCCAAGGCGCGCCGCGGTGAGGCCATTGAAGCCCCCGAGCGCGAAGTGCAGGTGCAGTCCATTGAAGTGCTGGCCCGTGAAGGCGAGTGCCTGACGCTGCGGGTGACGTGTGGCTCCGGTACCTATATCCGCAGCATTGCGCGGGACCTGGGCGAGCTGCTCGGCTGTGGTGCGCATGTCACCGCGCTGCGCCGGCTGTGGGTGGAACCGTTCATGGCGCCGAAGATGATTGGTCTGGATGCCCTGCGCGGGATAGCTGAATCCGGGGATGAAGCCGCTCTGCTGGAATGGTTGCTGCCGATCGAACAGGGCCTGAGCCAATTCCCCCGGGTCGAGCTGGACAGTGCACAGGCCGCCCGGTTCTGTCTCGGGCAGCGTCTGCGCAATCCGGCCTGGCCACCAGGCCTGGTGGTGGTTTACGGCGACGGTGGCCAGCCGCTGGGACTGGGTCAGGTCGAGGAAGGTGGGCGACTGGGGCCGCAGCGTCGGTTCAATCTCTGAACGGGCAGGAGCGGATCCAGGCTTGCCGATGAGGTTTGCCTTGTCCCGGATGGTCGTGACCGTTACAATTTTGCGGCCCTCAAAAGGGCAACTGCCCGCCTCTATGGGCAGCCTATTAATCGGCGAGCTGTGCGGTGCGTCTTGAGACGTTCCTGCTGGCCCCGCATCTGAAGAGAAAAATCATGTCGATCGACACCCAGAAAGTCATTGAAGAAAACAAGCGCGGCGCTGCCGACACCGGTTCCCCGGAAGTGCAGGTCGCCCTGCTGACCGCTCGCATTGAACTGCTGACCGGCCACTTCAAGGAACACAAGAAGGATCACCACAGCCGCCGTGGCCTGCTGCAGATGGTCAACCGCCGCCGTAGCCTGCTCGACTACCTGAAGAACAAGGATGTCGCACGCTATAAAGCATTGATCGAAAAGCTCGGCCTGCGCCGCTAATCGATATCCGCCGCGGCGCAGCGATGCGCCGCGGCTTTGTTTTAAGCGCTTCAAAATCGTAGTAGACCGGCCGGAACCGCCCGGCCAGCCGCTGCCAGCATGGGTTGGCATCGGACCAATCTAAGAAAGCATTTCAAGGATCCCCCGTGGCAAAAATCACCAAAACCTTCCAGTACGGCAAACACACCGTCACGCTTGAGACTGGCGAAATCGCCCGTCAGGCCGGCGGCGCAGTCATCGTCAAGATGGACGACACCGTGTTGCTGGTCACTGCCGTCGCCGCCAAGAGCGCGCGCGAAGGCCAGGACTTCTTCCCGCTGACCGTCGATTACCAGGAAAAGTTCTACGCCGGTGGCCGTATCCCGGGTGGCTTCTTCAAGCGTGAAGGCCGTGCGACCGAAAAAGAGACGCTGATTTCGCGCCTGATCGATCGCCCGATCCGCCCGCTGTTCCCGGAAGACTATAAGAACGAAGTGCAGATCATCGCCACGGTGATGTCGCTGAACCCGGAAGTGGACGGCGACATTGCTGCCCTGATCGGTGCTTCGGCCGCCCTGTCGCTGGCCGGTACCCCGTTCAAGGGCCCGATCGGCGCTGCCAAGGTTGGTTACAAGGACGGCCAGTACATCCTCAACCCGACCGTGTCGGAGCTGAAGGAGTCGCAGCTGGAGCTGGTGGTCGCTGGTACCGCCAACGCCGTGCTGATGGTGGAATCCGAAGCCGCACTGCTGTCCGAAGACGTGATGCTGGGCGCCGTGACCTTCGGTCACCGCGAAATGCAGAAGGTCATCAACGCGATCAACGAACTGACCGTTGAAGCCGGCACCAAGCCGAGTGACTGGGTTGCCCCGGCCAAGAACACCGCGCTGATCAGCGCCCTGCAGGAAGCCGTCGGCGGCAAGCTCGGCGAAGCCTTCCAGGTGCGTGACAAGCTGCAGCGTCGTGACGCCATCTCGGCGATCAAGAAGGACGTGGTCGAGACCCTGGCTGGCCGCGTTGCCGCTGAAGGTTGGAACCCGGCCGAGCTGTCGAAGGAATTCGGCGAGCTGGAATACAGCACCATGCGCAACGCGGTGCTGGATACCAAGGTCCGCATCGACGGCCGTGCGCTGGACACCGTCCGCCCGATCGCCGTGAAGACCGGCGTGCTGCCGCGTACCCACGGTTCCTCGCTGTTCACCCGCGGTGAAACGCAGGCCATCGTGACCATCACCCTGGGCACCGCCCGTGATGGCCAGGTGATCGACGCCGTTGCCGGTGAGTACAAGGAAAACTTCCTGTTCCATTACAACTTCCCGCCCTACTCGGTCGGTGAGTGCGGTCGTTTCGGTGCGCCGAAGCGTCGTGAAATCGGCCACGGCCGTCTGGCCAAGCGCGGTGTGCTGGCTGTGATGCCGTCGCTGGAAGCCTTCCCGTACACGATCCGCGTGGTGTCGGAAATCACCGAATCCAACGGCTCCTCGTCGATGGCTTCGGTCTGCGGCTCCTCGCTGGCCCTGATGGACGCGGGCGTGCCGGTCAAGTCGCCGGTTGCCGGTATCGCCATGGGCCTGGTCAAGGAAGGCGAGCGTTTCGTCGTCCTGTCCGACATCCTGGGTGACGAAGATCATCTGGGCGATATGGACTTCAAGGTCGCTGGTACCGCCGAGGGCATCTCCGCCCTGCAGATGGATATCAAGATCGAAGGCATCACCGAAGAGATCATGAAGCAGGCACTGCAGCAGGCCAAGGCTGGCCGTCTGCACATCCTGGGTGAAATGGCCCACGGCCTGACCTCCCCGCGTGCCGAGCTGTCGGACTACGCGCCGCGCCTGCTGACCATCAAGATCCACCCGGACAAGATCCGCGAAGTGATCGGCAAGGGTGGTTCCACCATCCAGGCCATCACCAAGGAAACCGGCACCCAGATCGACATCCAGGACGATGGCACCATCACCATCGCTTCGGTGAACAACGCCGCTGCCCAGGCTGCCAAGGCCCGCATCGAGCAGATCACCTCGGACGTCGAGCCGGGCCGCATCTACGAAGGCAAGGTCGCCAAGATCATGGACTTCGGTGCATTCGTCACCATCCTGCCGGGCAAGGACGGTCTGGTCCACGTGTCGCAGATTTCCAGCGACCGCGTCGAGAAGGTTGGCGACGTGCTGAAGGAAGGCGATGTGGTCAAGGTCAAGGTGCTGGAAGTCGATAAGCAGGGTCGTATCCGCCTGTCGATGAAGGCCGTTGAAGAAGGCGAGGGCACCCCGGCCGAATAAGGCTGCGGTGTTGTATCGCTGAGAAGAAAAGCGGGCCTTGTGCCCGCTTTTCTTTTGCCCGAAAGACAACGCTCCGATGTAGTGCCGAGCCATGCTCGGCAAAGACATCCCAGCATCCCTTGTAGTGCCGAGCCGTGCTCGGCAAAGACATCCCAGCATCCCTTGTAGTGCCGCGCGCCCCAAGGGGGAGGGGGGTTGCGGGGACGCCCGCCCCCCCCGGGGGGCGCGCGCCACCCCACCCCCGCCACACACG
>NZ_JBXFWM010000055.1:0-30330 GCF_056856655.1 Stenotrophomonas sp. STEN033 | reverse complement strand
CTTCTAGTCGCCGCTTCCACGACACATAGTTCAAGCTGTGCCTGACCATATGCACGATGCATAGTTGCACCGTGGTGTACGGAAACACTGCCTCGATAGCCTCAGGGAAGCGCTTCAGGCCGTCGACACAGGCGATGAAGATGTCTTGCACGCCACGATTACGTAGCTCCGTCACCACTTGCAACCAGAACTTCGCACCCTCGGTTTGGGCCAGCCACAGGCCCAGAACTTCCTTCTCACCGCTCATCGTTATACCGATGGCCAGGTAAACCGCCTTGACTCGAACTGCACCGTCTCGAACTTTGACGTGGATGCAGTCCAAGTACACGATCGGATAGACCGGATCGAGCGGGCGCGCCTGCCACGCCTTGACCTCATCCACCACTGCGTCTGTGACCGATGAAATTAAGCTCGGCGACACCTCGGCCCCGTACATCTCCTCCAGGTGTGCCTGGATCTCGCGCACGGTCATCCCTCGTGCGTACAGTGACAGGATCTTGTCGTCGAACCCACTCCAACGGGTCTGGTGCTTCGGGATTAGCTTGGGCTCGAAGGTGCCTTGGCGATCGCGTGGTACCTCGATAGGCAGCTCACCAAACTCACCCTTGAGCGTCTTGCGACTGCGGCCGTTGCGGGTGTTGCCAGCACCGTTGGCGACCGGCTCGTGCTTCTCATGCCCCAAGTGCTCGGCCATCTCTGCATCGAGCGCCTTCTCTACCAGCAGCTTGGTCAACTGCTTTAGCAAGCCGTTCTCGCCGATCAGGTCCTCAGGTCTCTTGTAGTTAGCCAACAAGCTGCTCAGCAACTCGTTGGGTACTTCATGTTTGCGTGAACTCATGGTAGCCCCAGGTCAGATGGCAGTTTCCTGCCGGTGACCCGTTTACACAAAATCTAGGACAGGCCCGGATGCGGCCAGAAGCTGTCGTTCGTCTGTCTAGAGCATCTCGGGCGACTCAAACATCAGCAAACGATGGACCTTACCCATCCGTGATTGGAAGGCAGTCCTGAACCGATTTACCATCCAGTTTGAGGGGCGACTCCCTCAGCTGTTACCCGAATCCCGTTTACACAAAATCTGCACACGCCCAGCACTGAAGGGAAAGTGCTCTGGCACACGCAGTGGTGGCACTGCATCGGGGATGTGAAGCGGGCGGAAAGCCTGGGCCCGGTGATCGAGAACTCGATTGCGCAGGTGCTGGGGGACAGCTACGACGTGGGGGCGACCGAGCCATTGCCGACTGCAGTGATCGTGGCCGGCATCAAGGCGGCGTACAAGCACTAGGCTGCGGCGCACTTTGGGATTGAGACCGGAGCGGAGAGCGGGGGCTAAACCAGTCCCTGCAGGCTGCTTTCTTGAGCTACACCGAGTTCTACCAGCCAATTGGGGACAGGCAGCAAAGATGGGCGCGGTCTGTCACTGCTCAATCAATGTCGTCAGTTCATCCTTCTTTGCGTCAGTTGGTACTACGGCCGCTTCGCAGGCGCGCTGTACCAGCGCATCTATTGCCTCCTCATCTGCTTGCTCACAGCAAGCAAATGCTCGGGCTGCAGCTTGACGTACGGCCTCGAGTTTGCTGACGCGGTCGCCAGTCGAGAGGTCTTGCACTTCATTTTCCATGGAGTGGACGAGCTCTTCCAGGAGCTGGAAATGAGGGGAGGAGGCCATCGGCGGTACAGGTATGAAAGACGGTATTTGAAACCTCCGGCCGCCGTCCCGCAAGAGGGGCATGCGACCGGGCGGCTGGCCATGCTTGGCAGAGGGGAGGCGAAAGGCATTTTGCCCCTACTAGAATCGGGGGTCGCTCTTCGACCAGGTGCGGAAGGTGGCCCGCATTTCATTGAGCACGATCTGGCAGCTGCAACGCCGCCGAGTAGCAGCCTGTTCCATAACGTCCTCAAAGGCCATCCAGAACCCATCGCCCGAACCGTAGCGCTCGAAGGCTTGGCGCAGCGCGGTCAGCTCATCGTCCGATAGGCATCCGTCGTTGGAACGGTCTGGCAGGTGCTGATCAGGGGGACGGAACGGCCGGCGGTTCTGGCCGATCAGAGGAACTGAGGGTCCTCCCTAGCCCACTTCCGGAAAGCGTTCCGCATTTCTTCGTTCACGATATTTCGGTCGCACCCAAGCCTGTTGGTGGCTGCATCAAGGATGTCGGTATAAGCGAGCCAGAACCCATCCCCGGTCCCGTAGCGCTCAAACGCGAGCCGCAGCTGGGCAAGCTCGGACAGAGTTAAGCACTGAGTTGAAGTGTGCTCGTTCATGAAAGGTGCCAGGCGGTCGGACCGGAAAATCCTATCACCGGGTCTGGCGCTGTTGCCAGAGGTGAGCGGGCAGCTGAGGCGAAGGTGTCGAGGTAAGTTCTAGACTACCCGCCCCCGCTCTTTGGGCAAAGAATTCCAGCGTAGTCGGGTTGAGATCGATGGCAGGAAAAACCCATGACTGTTTGGACGATGGGGTACTCAACGGGCACGTGGGGCGCTTTTATCGATGTTCTGCAAGCCAACCAAATCGACTCAGTTCCGGGTGTCAGACGGTTTCCTGGCTTCCGAAAGTTTCCTTGGTTCGGCAGCGACGCGATGAGTGCGCAATTGCCTCGGGAAGGCATTGGCTATCATTGGGTTCCCGGCTAGGGGGCGGCGAACAGTGCAGTCAAGGTCGGCGAACGGCGGGTGGAGGAACTCATCGTTTCAGGGCTACGCAGACCACATGGCCAGCGCAGGGTTTGCTGATGGGCTTGAACAAGCCTTGGCTGCTGCCGCGAGAAGTCGGACGGCATTGATGTGTGCAGAGCTACTGTGGTGGCGCTGCCATCGGCGGTTGATTTCGGACCTTCTAGTGCACCGGGGTCACCAAGTGCTGCATATCCAGACCGAACGAGCACCGGACCCGCACAGACTCAATCCCATGGCGCAGCGGGCGGGTGAGGGCCTTATATATCCCCCATTTGCAGCTCGGCTTGCTTTAAGAGCAACCCAGCCGAGCTCCTGGCCGAGTGCGCAGAAATGGTTGACTGAACTGAGGGCGGGGGCCATGATCCGAGGCATCTACTGGGGAGTAGCACCGTGAGCCCGGTACGCCGGGCTCTTTTTCTCTACTGTTATTCAAAAAGCTTCATCGAACGCGCTGTCTGTTCGAGCCAACTCTTTAAACGCACTCTTGACCATGTCTGTCACTTCCTTCCCGGAACAATCGCTTCTTTGAGTAACCGCTTCTGTGATGATATTGAAAGTAATCCAGAAACCGTCACTTGCCCCATAGAGCTTGTAGGCACTCTGGATCATTTCCAACTCGGTTTCTGTGAGGCACGGTTTCATCGTTCTTGGCTTGCTTCGATAACACACTGATAGGCAGGGAGCCATGAAGGATTGTGGTCGAGTGGGGAAGTTGCGTGTGTGAATACCTCACGCTTCACCCTCTGCATTACTCGTTGAATGCTTATGAGGATGGCCGCTTCTTCCCGATGACCTTGGACTCCGTCTGCAATTTTCGCTGCTAAATCAGCCAAGCCCTCGAGCAACGCCTGACGCTCGTTAGACGCCAATGCTGTGCAGGTGGCGACGAGATGGTGGGCTGAACGATCAAAGTCTGATCGAAGAGCAAAGTAGTTAAAAGAACGCGTAACCATGATTTGGCCCCACAAGCGCTCCCCCCCAGCATGGACCAGCGAGGGCGGGGATGCAACTTTGGGTGCTGTAATTTCGCGTAGGGGCTCCCGCAAGACCAGTACCACGTGCCAAAGTTCCAACCCTGCTGGTCACAGGCCGAAGCCTTCATCGGCCAGAAGGGCAGCGCGCTCGCGACGCTGGAACGCGAGGTCTACAGCTTCCTCAAGGAGCGACTCCCCAATCTGAAGCACAAGGGTGCGATCGCCTTCGAGAATGTCCCCGTCGTCCTCAGCAAAGGCTACGTAAAGGCCTTCGGTTCATCGCCTTCCGTCGGCGCCTATGCGCTGGACTTCTGACGCACGGAGACGGGCCTCGATGCTGGTGCTGCGGGTGCAATTTTCTACGTGCTGGTGGCCGACCTCGATGGCGAGGCCGATGCGCGGGAAACCGTAGAGCGGGCCATCGAACACACGAAACGACCCGAGGACAGGCCCAAGCTGGAACAGATCGCTCGGGTCGAACCCTTCCTCGCGGACTGCGCCTTCCCGCCAACGCTGGCGGGCGTGCTCGCCTGGGTACGCTTGGTCGAAGGGCGCTCGCTGGCGAGCATCGGGCTGACAGGTCCGGTACGGCTGAAAACCGTCCTGCGCGGACTTGCCGTTGGATTCGGCACAGTCGCGCTGGTCGTAGTCACGATCTGGATGGCAGGCGGCATGCAGGCCGCAGGCTTGGGGCAAGCATGGCGCTCGCCCGTGAGTCTGCTGCTAGTAAGTTTCATGTTCCAAGCGACCGTGGAGGAAGTCATCTTCCGCGGTTGGATGTGTGCGTGAAAGCATTAGTTGGCCGCGCAGTGAAAGCATATTCTGACCGACTTCAGCCGACGTCCGACCCTAACGGTGTAGATCATCCAAGAACCAACTTAGCGGCCATTGCGGTGAATCGCAGAATGTCCTCCGCAGTTTTACTGGCATTCAAGTTGCGGTTGCGGCGATTCCGTACTTCAATCAACGCATGAACTGCGGTGATTGCCAATACCTCTGGGAAGCCCCACAGTGGCCTCTTCTAGCCTACGACATGGCTAAGCTCGCGCCAGCATTGGCCAAAATCAGCCGCGCCCAAGGAATGCTCTTGGGCCGCTTAGCCGATGTCGGAGCGGATCTCCGTGATCAGGTCAGCCTTGCAGCCCTGACCGAGGATGTCATCAAGACCAGTGCGATCGAGAGCGTGGTGCTAAACGCCAAATCGGTCAGGTCGTCTATCGCCCGCCGGCTGGGCGTGGACATTGGCGCTATCGCCCCCGTAGACCACCACATCGAAGGCGTCGTCGAGATGGTATTGGACGCCACATCGAACAGCTCAGCCCCACTCAACACCGAGCGTCTGTTCGGCTGGCACGCGGCTCTGTTCCCTACCGGCTTCTCCGGCATGAGCCGGATCTCGGTTGGCCACTGGCGCAATGATGAGCGCGGCCCCATGCAGGTCGTATCCGGACCCATCGGCAGTCAAAAAGTCCATTTCGAAGCCCCGCCAGCAGAACGGCTCACCGCCGAGATCGCAACGTTTCTCGATTGGGCTAACACCGCTACCAGCGAACCGGACGTGATCAAGGCTGGCATCGCACACCTCTGGTTTGTGACCTTGCACCCCTTTGATGACGGCAACGGTCGCATCGCCCGGGCTGTCGCTGATATGTTGCTTGCGAGAGCAGAAGGCAGCTCCCAGCACCGGTTCTACAGCTTGTCAGCGCAGATCCAGCGTGAGCAGAAGAACTACTACGCGGTGCTGGAGCGGACACAGCGCCAAGACGGCGACATAACCGAATGGCTAGCCTGGTTCTTGGCCACCTTGGGCCGTGCGTTCGAACGCGCCCAGTCTAATGTGGACGCCGTACTGACCAAGGCCCACTTCTGGCAACACTGGAACGGCGCCTCGCTCAACTGCCGCCAGGTGAAGCTAATCAATCGCCTCCTTGATGGCTTTGAAGGAAAGCTGACCAGCAGCAGTTGGGCCGCGACCGCCAAGTGTTCGCAGGACACGGCGCTACGCGATATCACTGCGCTGCTCAAGCTCGGCATTCTCAAGAGGTGCCCAGGTGGCGGGCGCAGTACCGGCTACAAATTGATCTAAGCAGAGAATGGTGGCCCACAACTAGAGCATTACTTGGCAGAAGCCACTAGGAAAAGAGCCGCACAGGGAATAACTAGGATAACCTTTTGTTCCTTTAAAGGAACAACCATGGCTCCCAACGCAACCTCCCAGATGCGTCGCTTAGCCCGGTCCAAGCTCGACCAAACCGGCGATTGGCTGCGTCAGCTACTACCCAGACTTCGGCCCGTACCACGCGGCGGCTGGATCGCAGCCACTCGCGACGCCTTAGGAATGTCGCGAACCGAGCTCGCACGACGGCTGGGGGTGCAGCCCAGTTCTGTGCTCAAGCTGGAGAACAGCGAGCGGGCTGGGACGGTGCAGGTTGATACATTGCGCCGTGCAGCCGCGGCCATGGATTGTGAAGTTATTTTGTTGGTGGTGCCGAGGCAGTCGCTGCAGGCAAGCGTCGATCAGCAGCGCCTGAAGCTCTTCAACGCCACATTCAATCGGACTGCGATCCACATGAAGTTGGAAGATCAAGCGGTCTCCGAAGAGCTTCGACGCTATCTCCTGGAACAGGCTGAAATCGAGATCCCGGATACCGCACTGTGGCGAAGACGAGAGGAGGATCTCGGCTGACCTTCAGGGATTCCAGCTCCCTCTCGATGAAAGGCAAACGCAACTGGATCCGGATGAGGCATCACAATTGAAATCGCAGTGGGTAGCAATGGCCACTGCTCACGAGTCATGGCAAAACTATTTTTGCAATGCTATGAAGCCAAGCCGTTCACTTGGGAGCCGCCACCGCACGACCACCAGGTACGGCAGCGTTATCTGAAGGCCCTACGGCGAATACCTATAGCATCGAAGGCTTCCGGTGCCATACCAAAATTGGCTGCACATTTACCGAACGCATCCCCGTCTATACCTACACCTGCGTTGGGGGGTAACCCCCCCCCGCGCCGCCTGCGCTCGCCTTCATCGGGTTCCAATGCTCGCTCCATGCGCTCCATGCGCTCCTTGGCGTTACGCGGCGCGGGACGTGGCGGAACGAGCGGAGGGAGCTTGGCAATTTCCTCGCGTGTCATGGGCTCATTTTGATTTCGGATCCGATTGACCTTCTTCTTGCGGGTCACCTTTTTCTGCCGCACCGGCTGGATCTGGACCTGGTGTCGGATCCGCGGGATCACCCCCTTGATCAGCTTCTCAGCATTTGGGCGGCTGTATCCGAATGCACCCATGGCATCATTAACCATACGCTCGTACAGTGCCTGCTCCTCAGGGTCGGTCATCCTTCGATTCGCTCCTGGTAGCGGTATTGCTTGGCCGAGTCTCTGACGCACAGTCGCGGGCCTTCAAAATTAGTCATGGTCGCAACAACGGTCGCCACCTTTGTCGCCTGTTCCAAGGCCTGGTTGATCAGGCCGTCCTCGAACCAGCCCTGAGGCAATTCAGCT
Source organism: Stenotrophomonas sp. STEN033 (assembly GCF_056856655.1). Lineage (NCBI taxonomy): Bacteria > Pseudomonadati > Pseudomonadota > Gammaproteobacteria > Lysobacterales > Lysobacteraceae > Stenotrophomonas > Stenotrophomonas sp. STEN033. The sequence continues at coordinate 23,179 of NZ_JBXFWM010000055.1, read as the reverse complement.
ATTGCCGCCAGCATTTCCCTTACCAGACAGATACCGCATTCAGATCAGCAATGACCGTTGGAGGGCCAATAACTTCGTGAAGGAGGCGCCCGGCCTCGTGATCGGTCCACGATCGGACAGCACTGCCGCTAGCGCTACTGAAGCCAACTTGACCTTGACCAAAATCGGAAGCCTCTTCTTTGGCGAACTAAGGTTGTGATCTCTCAACGCTGGCGTTGCTCCATGACTGCAGACCGACCCCGGTCTTTGATCCAACGGGGGTCAAGCATGTTGAGCGGTTACTCAACGCCAGCTTGCAGTTCATCCCCTTAGCATTCCTTTCCCTATTGCTCAAAAGACTCTGAACAGCCTCTCAGCTCCCCAGCTTCTCGATCATCTTCCAACTCAGCATAACTTTACCCTTGAGCCCCAAAAATAAAATTTAAGGGGCCCTGAGGGGCAGAAAATGCGCACGTTAATCAGCAGCGAACCTGGTTTATGGGAATACCTTCTTCGCAGAACCACTCATCGCTACTTCCCACCTCGCGGGCCTTTTCTCTACCAATCACTGCACGCGCAATACGCCGCATATGGGTACGCATTGCCTCTCTATCGAATAGCTCCTGATACTGGATCGCCACCACCTCGTGGTCGGTGTTGAGCAACTCCTGACGAATCTGCCGATCCTTGATCGCGGTCTGGGCGCTGCCATGCAAGTGGCTGCTCATGCCGTCCAGATACACGCAAACGCCTTCGTACTGATCGTTGGGGGCATGGAAGTACACATCAGGTCGCGTCGTCACATTGCCGGAGAGTGCGATCGGCCGATCGGTTTCGAAGTTGACCAGACCGGCCGCTTTCAACATCGTCGCCAGCTGGGCTTCCGGTGCATTCCCTGGCTGCTGGGTCAGCGTTTCATCCGGCAACACGGGCGGGATGGCATGAGCCAGGCGCAGCTCACCACCCCAGTCACGAAGGTAGTCCAGCGCTGTGTGACGGTTGAGGTTGTCGTGATAGAACGAGTTGCGGAAGTTTTGCAGGCAATCCACGCACGAGCTTTCGCACGCCGCGGGACAGTCTTCTACCAGCGCCTGCGCCGCGGTGATCACCTGCGGCCAGTGGCCGAGCAACTGCTCCAGCAGGCCCGAGCCTCCCGGCATCGGGTCGTACAATAAGGCGTCGAACGCCTCGCTACCAGGCTTGCCAAAGACCAATACCTGCAAGTCGGACACCTCCATGTCCAACACTTCAGCGGCCCCTTGCCGCAACGCCTCCATCAGGCTGTAGGCCACTTCCTTGCTGGCACAGTCCGGCACTACCAGCGCATCGGCCACCACCTCCGCATAGAAACAGATGTTCTGCGTGGGCCGCCCGCAGCGTTCGAGGTGGTGATCGTTGAACGTATCAAGCTCTTTCTTGGAGCTCATCGGCGAACGGCTGGCGCCGCACACCAGGCACAACGGGTAACCCAACACACCGGTGGCCTTCACTTGCCCCGCCGCACCCACATTCACCAACCGCATATGCAGGCCGTGCTTGAGCTGTAACGCTGCCGTACCCCACTCATACCCGCGGCCACCCGCATGACGGCCCTCATCCTGGCCGAACACCGCTACCGGAATCTGGAAGCGGTAATCCTCGTCGTCGGAAATATAGGATTGATGCGGCGCATCCACGTCGCAGATGGCGACGCCGTGGATATGCGTCGCACCCATGGAGGCCGCCTGCTCGCCCGCCCTGGACAAGCCACCGGTCTCCTGGATTGACTCGCTCGCCACATCTACCGAAAACACCAGCGGCTCTTCCGGCACCAGGTGGAACCGACGCGGCACGAACTTGTGCGAGTTGGCGTAGATCAGGTTGCCGGGCACGTACTCGCGTACCGCCAGTGAACTGCTTCGGCGCAGCTCCCAGTCGGAAATATCTGAGCCGTAACGCGGCGCTTCGTGGGTGATGGTGACGGCCCCAGTGTCCAGGCCATAACCAGGCAGAAAGCCTTCCGCAGCCAGCACGCCGTAGGTGTTGGTATCGTCCACGCCCTCGGCCTGATTGGCGCGACGACGGGCCTCGCCTTTGAGCTTCTTCACTAGGCGTTCGCAGCGTCCGCGCAGAGCCTCCTCATCGGCATCCAGTGCACCCTTGCTTTCGGCCACCTTGCGCAGTCGTGCCAGCTGGCCCAAGGCCCACTGCAGCCGCTGAAACAACCGGCCAATCACGTTCTGCAGCTCACCGGCAAAACCGTCAACAATGGTGGCAACAACAGCTGGGCTCACCACGTCGGCATCGGCTTGTGGCCAGCCTTGCGCAAAGGCCCGCAGCACGGCTGCACACAGTGTGGTGCGGTGGCGCTGGATCTGCGTCGCCAGATCCGTCACTGCCAGCGGCTTGTCGCGCACATGGCCTTCGGCCGTGAACAACCACGACTTGATCTGCACTGGCAGACACGTTGCTAGAACCAGTCGCAGCGCCTCGGCTTCGTTCAACGGAAGCATCTTGTCACGCAGCAACTGGAACAACGTCGTCAGTACGGTTGCCTGCACATGCTTGCGTACCATCACCGGATTACGCAGGTTGAAGCTGGGCGGCTCGATCAAGCCTTCGAGCATCTTCAACGGCTGGTTGAAGTACGCGCGGTCGTGGCTGCTCGCGCGCGCATAAGTCAGATCCAGCGCCATGCGGAACTGCCGCCCAGCGCGGCCGGCGCGCTGCCAGTAGTTAGACGGCAGCGGCGGTACGTTGCGCATCAGCACCGCGTCCAGCGAACCGATATTCACGCCCATTTCCAGCGTCGGCGTACACACTAGCGTATTGAGGCGCTCGCCATCCTCACTCTTGAACGCGTTCTCGATACGCTCGCGTTCCGGCCCCGGGATCTGTGCGGAATGCTCGCGAGCACGCAACATGGCGAACTCCTGATCGAGCATCAGCAGGTCGTAGCTGTCGGGATTTTCCGCTTCGAATACCAGCGTGCCCGGGCAACGCCACGCCATGCAACGCGTGGTCGGGTTGCCCCGGCTGTGCAGCCGGCGGCAGGTCTCGCAGCGGTACATGCCATGGCTCGGCACCATGATCAGCTTGTCGACATCCACCTGGCGCGCGCCTACACAACCGGGCAGCAGCTTTCCACGGGCGCCCTTCAACTGCACCGCGGCCAGGATCTCCAAATCACTACTAAGCAGCTTCCAAACGTCTTTCAGGAAAGGCTGCACGTCGTCGGACTGCATGCCCCACGCCACTGCGGACTGCTTGGCCACCGTGTCGTAGTTGCTGTACCACTGTTTGATGCGGCCTTCGTCGTCTTGTCCGTCACGCTGGAATTTCAACGCGGCCGGCACGCCTTTCATCGATGGCAGGTAGCCGCGCAAGACTTCCTTCTCGCCATCCATCCAGAACTTGGAATAGGCGTGGGTCACGTTGTCGTGTAGCATGCGCCGCGAGCGAGCGGCGTCCAGCAGCGAGGCCACACCATCCACCAGCAGTTCGGCCTTGCAGCCAATGCGGTTGGCCCATTTCAGGATTACCGGCGACGCGGCATCCAGCCCTTGATAGTCGATCTTCAGTCGCCCCAGCGGCTCCAGACCGGTGCGCTGTCGTGCGCCCATGCTCAGCTCGCGCAGCACCTGCACGCGCAGGAACCATTTGCGTTCTTCGCCGTGGGCCAGGCCCGTCTGCGATTTCGGCTCTACGCGCCAGACTTCCGGAATCAGCGCACGCGACAGTTCGTCATCCGCATCCAGGGTGCGATCCAGCCACAGGGTCAGGTCGCTGACCGAAATCGGCGCTTGGCGCAGCTTCTGATAGACCAGTTCGCGTAGACGGAACCGGCGCGAGCGATCCTGCATCCAGCCGGCCTGGAACGCGGCGTCCTGACGGTTGTCGGCGAACACCAGCAACCGGCGGCGCTCGGCGTGGTGGATCAGGCTTTGCGCCAGCACGTGTACATCAGCCACCGTGGTTGCACGCACCGGACGCGCTGGCTCGCGGTAAGTACCGCTGAAGCGTCGGCCATTTGCCGCGCAGGAGACACAGCGGGTGAGCTTGCCCGGGTGATCCTCTTTCTGCTGCACGAAATACAGCGGCATCAGCGGCTTGTCGCGACCGCAGCCGACGCAGGTAGCACCTTGATCGTCGTGGACGGTGCCACAGTAGCGGCAGACAAACAGCAGTTCGGTGCGCGGCGGTGCGTCGTCATCGGCATCGCTGCCGACCTGATGATCCAGCGACAGCGCACGCGCGCCGCCCAGGATGAGCTCCTGCGCACGCCATACCCGTCGGCTACCTTCGGCACTACCGCCACCGGGGGCGACGCCGGTGAACTGGAAGTCCTCCAGCCCGTGCTCGAAATAATGCTGGCCACAAGTGGTGCAACTGAGCAGCGGAAAGCGATGCAGCTCCTCGTTGTCAGCCACCGCATCTTCGGCCGCCAGCCACAGCTTGGCTTGCTTCTGCGGCTCAGGGAAGGTCACTACCGCCCCGCTGACACCACGCACGAAACCATGCACCACCGGGCGCAGCAAGGGGCGTACGTCGCAGCGTGAGGCTGCACCCAACGCCAGCCAGATCAGGATCTCCTCCTCGGAAACCGGCCGGCCCAGCTTGGAGTCCAGCTCCTCCAGCAGATCCGCCAACGCGCGCGGCCGGCGCAGCGCCTCGGCGATCTGGTATACAACTTCGTTATGGCTCAACCAGCGGTACAACGCCTCACGCCAGTTGCCATCGCTCAGGCGCGTACCGGTGACCGACTGAAACCACACCCGCAGAGACTGGATGTCACTTTCGCTGGCATCGTCGTGATCAACGCGCCCGAGTACGTCCAGCAAGGTCTGCAGTTGCACGCCCTGATCGCCGGTGAGCGGCGCGCTGGCGCTGCGCGGCTCGCCCCACAAGTCAGCTTCATACGACTCACCCACCAGTTGCACGGCCTTGCCATCCACGCCGAAGAAACGGCTGGCGAACTCACGGCCCGCTTCGGGTCCCCTGACTGGGTCGGCGATCGTGGCGGAGGTGGCGATGCAGGTGGTGCTGTGCTCGTCCTTGCCGCAGTAGGCGCGCAAGCGGCGGATCAGGCAGGCGGTCTCGGCGCCCTGCGCACCGGTAAAGGTGTGCGCCTCGTCGAACACCATGAATTCCAGCCGGGCGTTGTCGAACAGCTCCAGATCCTGCTGGCGGGTCAACAGCAACTCCAACTGCTTGACGTTGGTCAGCAGGATGCGCGGCTGCCGGCCGGGCTCGCGCATGGCCTCGCGGCTGGCGCGCTCCTCGGCTGGGTGCAAGGCCACATCCAGCTTCTGCTGCTGCATCTGCGCCAGCCGGGCGCGGTAGTCCACCGCGCTGGCACCCGGCGGCAGGCGCACGCCGGTGACATCGGATTCGTTGCGTGGGGTCTTGCCCACGTACATGCCGAAGCTGACGCCGGTACCAGCCAGCAGTTCGCGCATCCGCTGCAGCTGATCCTCGGCCAGCGCATTCATCGGATACACGATCACCGCGGTGATGCCAGCGGGTGCATCCTCATCGCGCAGCTGCAGGCAGCGGCTGATGATCGGCAGCAGGAAACATTCGGTCTTGCCCGAGCCAGTGCCGGTAGCAACAAGGGTGGTATGCCCGTCGTGAATCGCACGGATCGCCTGCTCCTGATGCAGGTATACCGACGGGTAGGGCGACAACTGTCGGATATGCGGATGCAGCACACCTTCTTTCGCTAGCTGCTCCAGCGTAGCGCCTTGGCGGAACGTGCGCGACAGCGAGATGTACGGCCCCTTGAGCAGCGGTGTATTGCGCGTGTGCTCCAGGTTCAGCAACTGGCGCATCTGCGCGTACAGACTCTGGTCGGCAAACGCGTACGTGCTGAGCTGGTAGCGCAGAAAGTCGCTGACCACCTGCTCGGCATAGGTAATCGGATTAAGCATCAGAACAGTGCCCCCTGTGACTGCTGTCGCGACTCTTCAATTGATTCCAGCGCATCGTTCGCAACTGGCAACGGCACAATACGACGAATCAACGCCGCATGTGCCGCGCACTCGTCCCACGATCGCTCCACGTCCTCGTTCAACTGCCAGTCGTGGAAGCGCGGGCCGAGGCGGGAGGCGACGGGCTGCGGTTCCTGTGCACGGTCGTCGTGACCCAGGCCGTAGTCGGCCAAGCGCAACGTTTCTGGAATCAGCCAGCTTTCGCCGTCGTTCTGGGCGAGGAAGGCGTCGAGACCCTTGGCTTGCAGGTCGTGGAACGCGATCAGGGACAGTACGGTGTGGCGGAGTTCGGGATCGGAACCTTTTCCAAGGCGCCAGAACCCTTTCGGATTAAGGCTCTTGGCTCGATCCCCAGACAGTTGTGAGACTGGTCGATCGCAGTCTTGGAGAATCTTTCCCGCCTCTTCCAGCGTCAATCCATAGATCGAAAAAGAAGCTGCGTCGATGATCGCCCTGAGCCGAAGACGCTCGTGATCGGTTATCGCCGCTTTTTGGACACAATCGTCAAAATCTAGCGCCACTATGGAAAAAGCCCGATTGCCAACAGAAGTCAGTGCGAAGACCTTTTGAACCAATGCAGCCGGCATTGCTTCGCGCAGAGGCAACGGACATTCTTCTGCGATGAAGTAATTGATGGTCAGGCCGCCGAGACGGTTGCGAAGCACGTAGTCGAACGCGAAGGAATTCAGGCATCCCATCAAACTCAGGATCGACCGCGTTCCACCAGAAGGCTTCAAGAGCGGAACCTTATTGCCGCAAGGGTTATCCCACACAGCGGACGCGATCATAGTCCGCGAGTTCGTAGCCGAACCCACGTCCATGAAGCAAGGCTTCAAACCTCGCATCGACTTGAGGTCGCCATTCTTGTCGCGTGCCGACAGATACTCCTGTAAACCCATAAGGAACTGCGGATCCATCTGCTTCTCCTGCAGCGGTATATCTCGCCACACCGCAGTTCGGCCTTTACCGCTCACCCATCCCTTCTCACTGAAGTCGAACTGCCCAATCATGCGGCCCTCGTACAGCGGCAACGCCACATCCTCGATCGCATCCACATCCAGCGCCTGCGTACCGTCGCGCGACAGTACCAACCCCGGCTCACGATCCAGGATGCTCGACGGGCCGGCGTAGGCGCGCCATGGTCCCTTGATCCAGTGACCGTACTCGTCCGGCTGGTAGCCCTTCTCCTCCCACTTCGGGCGTGGCGGGAATAGCTTGGAGTCGTTGGTCATGTGGAACTCGGTGGCGTATTTGATGCCCCAGCCACGCTCACCCTGATCACCCAGCAGCACGCCGTTCGCGTAGATCTTCTGCAGCACGCGCAGATCCTGTTCGCTGCGGATCTCCAGGATCGCCTTCGAATACGGCGAAAACTCTTCAACCCGCTCACGCGGATAGGCCAGCACGTAGCGTTGGGCCTGCTCCCAGTCGTCCACGTTGCGGTGCATGAAAGCGGCACGGATCACCTGGGTGACGCCGCCCTTCTGCATAATCAGCGGGCAGAACTTGAACGAGCGGTGGATATCGAAGATCCCCTCGCGGTTCTCGAAACCGAACAACCACTGCCAGTCGCACTGTTCCAGAAACAGTTCGCGTAGCGCGGTGGTGCCCTTATCGGTGTAGACGCCGCTCGGCACGATCATGCCGAGCCGGCCATCGCCACGCAGCAGCGCGTGGCTCTGTTCCAGAAACATCTTATAGGTGTTGAGGTCGGCCGAACCCTGATGTCGGAAGGGGTGCGCCGGATCGGCGAAGCCGAGGTGCTTGCCGCGTAGTTGCTTCCACTTTTTGTGCAGACGTTCGGAGGCGGCAAAGCTGTTGTTGCCGCGGCCGCCAAGGTTGAGATCGTGCTTTTTCTTGCCTTCCTTGTCGGTGGTGACGCGGCCGCCAAACGGCGCACCTACGTATTTGACCCAATTGGACTGCGACTTGAGGTTGGCGTTGTAAGCGATCCAGTCATGCTCCAGCTGCGGCTGCTGGCGGAAATACTCCAGCTGTTTTCCGAGCGCTTCCTGCTTGCCATAGGCGCGATACAGCGGATCGTTGTTGGAGAAGAACTCCTTCGAATTCGGTTTCTGGATCTCCCACGGCGGGTTGCCGAGCACCGCATCAAAGCCGCTGCGCTCCGGCGTGAACACATCCGGGTATTCCAGCTCCCAGTGGAAGAAGTGCTGGCGTACGGCCACCTCGGCGGCAATCGCCAGGGCTTCCTCACCCGGCAGGGCGAACTGCGACGGCAATGGCGCCAGCGCGATCTGCTCGCCCGGCCAGAACCACAGCGCACACCACAGATCCATGCGACGTTTGAGTGCGTGCAGGCGCGGGTTGTGCAGCACCTGGTCGCGGTACAGCTCGGCGCGCTTGTCCGTTTCGTGCACCGGCAACCGGTGCAGCTGGTCGAATACCTTGAGCAGCTCGCGGTGCACCTGCGTGGCCTGCGTCGGTTCATCGAGGCGCTGCTGACCGCTAAGCATCGCGACCAGCTCACCGGGCACGGCCTTACCGCGTGCGTTGATGGCGGCGGTAAACACGTCGCCACGGCGCTTGCCTTTGTGATCTACCCAAGCATGGTTGATCAGGTTGGCGGGTTTGTCTTTCTGGTAGTCCTTGTCACCACCGTCGCGCTCCCAAGCCAAGGCCGGGTAGTCGCGGAAAGTGTCGAACCACGTGCCCACCAGCGCGTTGCCGACTTTCAGTTTGTGATCGAGAAACCCGAACGGCAGGTCGCGATCCATGGTTTCGACCCAGAGCGCCATGCGGCCAAGTTCCACCGCCAGCGGATCCATATCCACGCCGTAAATGCAGCGCTCCACCACGTGGCGCTTGAGCTGGGCGCGCAGCACATCCTCGAAGCCCTCGTGCTCTGGCGGCAGCGGCAGCAGTTGGTCGCCCATACCTTGCGCCGCGTTGCCGTCGGCCAGCTTGGCGATGGCACCGTCATCGCGACGGGCGATGCGCTTGTGCTGGTACAGCGACTGCACCAGTGCGTCGGTGAGAAAGCGCAGCGCGCCGGCCAGGAACGAACCGGAGCCCATCGCCGGGTCACAGATCTTCAACGCCAGGATCGCTTCCGGGGTTTTCGGCGACCACTCGACCACGTCCTCCAGCCCGTTGTGCGGATTGATCTCGCTGCGCACGGGATCGAAGGCCAGTGGTTGCAAGGTGCGCCGAACCAGCGGCGCGGCCAGCTGCGGGCGGGTGTAGAACGTGCCGGCGCCTTTGCGGGTACCGCCCCAGCGCACCAGATAGAACTGGCCTGGCGCGATCATTCTTGCGCAGAGCTGTTTGCCAGCGCTGGCGCGCGCAGCATCTTCATCAGCCGTGTTGGCAGAGCGGCGACCACGTGGCTTCTTGATCAACCCGGCCAGTTCGGCCGCATGTTCCAGCCACACTTTGGCGCGCGCCTGATGATCGGCGTCGATTGCAAGTTCTACGTCGTCGGAGACGGCTTCGTCCGCCGTAGCGTCGGCTTCGCTTTCATCGTCGGTACTGGCCTCGGCCGATTCGATATCTTCTTCCGCCTCTACTTCGGGCTCCTCGGCCTCACCCTCATCATCGTCGCCAGCTTTGTCTTTCTTCTTGAGTGCCTCGAACAGCTGCCTGGTGGTCTTGTCATCCATCGACTCCAACTGCGACAAGGTCAGCGCCGGCTGGTTGCCTACGTTGAGGAACAGCACCGGATCAGTCGCATCGGCTTGTTTCAGCTCAAAGTCGAGCAGGCCTTCGTAGAGGATGCCGATGTACTCGGTGGACAGCGCGGAGAAATCCACCGGGCCATCCACCCAGGTCGCCTTGCGTCCCTGGCGCATGCGCACCCGGGTACGGGTGAGCAACCGCAGCAGGTTCAATACCTGCCGATCGGTGATGGCATTGCCGCTGCTTTCCAGCAGGGCCAGCGCATGCGCGACCGGATCCTCGCTATCGGTGGCGCCGGGTTCAAACAGGCTACCGCTGTATGCGGGTACCGGCAGTGCCTCGTGGGCGGAGCCGTGATAGATCAGGTTGAACAACGCGACCAGCCGCGGCCAGGCACTGCGGCCTTGGCTCAAGCGCTCGTTGCCACGACCGCCAGCACGCCGATCCAGCTGCTGGCGCAGACCTTCGAGGCTGTAGGCGTGCTGATAGATCGGGTTATCGACCGGCAGCAGACCACGCGCTTCGGCAAACAAAGTGATGATGCAGCGCATGATCATGCGCGTGCCGGCGAGGTACAGGTCGCGGTAGTCCGGCGCCGTGCCGGTCTGCTGGGCCTGCTCGATGGCAGCGTGGGATGCGGTGATGAGATATTCCACCGCCTGGCGTACGCGCTCACCCAGCACCACGGACAGTTCGTTCTGACCTTTGCGCGATTCGCTGATGGCGTGCAGCAGTACGCCGGGCCGACCGGCGCCATCTCTCAGCAAGCTGTTTGGACTGAGCAGGTGTCGCCACGCGGTGACTTGCGTGCTGGGCTGACCCTCGGCAAACCACAGGTCAATGTCCCATTCGCACCAGGCTTGGTAGTCCTGCCCTGCATGGACCAACCGCCATTGCCGACCGTTGGTGACCAGCGCCAGCGGTTGGCGCTGCTGGCGCAGCCACTCGACCACGCGACTGAGGAGCTGGCGCGAACGGCCTACACCGAGACGCCCGGCGAACTGGCGGCTGGCGCCGTCATCGGGAACAAAGAGCGGGAGCACCTCACCGCGCGGCCCCACCCATACGCGCCGCGGCTTGACCTGGCCACCGGTGAAGCTGGTGACGGCCCAACGTGATTCGACGGCTTGAGCCTTTTGCCATTCCTCGGCGGGCAAACCGCTTAGATCCTGCAGGACACCATCGAGCAAGGCACTGAAGCTGTCAGCACTGCCATCAAAGGCCGTAAGCACGCGGCGCAGGCGATCGGCTTGCCAGGTTGGTAGTGCGGGTAGTGACGCCGAGTAGCTTTCGCTGATACGGCTGGGTGAAATCAGGAAACCACCATGGTTGAGCGACGCCCACCAGTCGTCGTGCAAGCTCATGCGCGAGCCTCCGGAAAGCGAATTTCGATGGTGACTGGGAATACCTGCGCTTCCCCGCGCAAGGCAAAGCGTTGCGGCACCACCTGCTCAAGGATGCGTTTTTTCTCATCCTTCAGGCGTTCGAGCAAGTTGCCAAACTGCCCCTGGCGGCGTTTGAGCTCGTCTTCCAGATCGCGCAGTTCGCGTTCGGCGCGCTCATCGGCATCTTCCAGCAGGTCGTACTGGCGCGCGGCGTTTTTGCGTTCTTCAATCTCACGACGCAATTTGTCAATGCTTTGTGCCTTTTGCAGTGCCGCCACTTCGTTGATGCGCCGCTCGAACGCCTCCTTCTCGTGCGCTGCGGCTTCGTCGTGCGCCAGCTTGAGCTCACGCTTGATACTGCCGGTGAGTGCCCCCCGGTAGCTGGTGATGAAGCCGCGCACGCTGTCTTCCACCTCGTCCCATAACTCCCGCGCCGCCGACAGCATGCTGGCTGCGGCGGTGCCGGGTTGATCACCATAATGCGGGCTGGCATAGTCCAGCGGTTGACCGAGCTGGCCCTGGCTGACCGGCAGCACCACGGTGCGCGACCAATGGTGAAAGGTTTCGCGCAGCTGGTTGATCGCCATCTCTTCCGCGGTCAGCAGGATCAGCGCGTCCGTACCGGCTGGCACCACGCCGCTGGTTACCACCCAGCGACTCGGCGGCAGGTGTTCGGTCTGGCCACCGGGGAAGCGCAATCGCGCAAAGGCGTTCAGCGCTTGGCGCAGAACAGGGTGACCCAGATGCAGCAGAACCGTATCCGGCGACGGTCGAAAGACCGGTCGACCATTGATCGATTCGATGAAGTACTGGTTGTCGAATACCAACCTGGGCATGGCGCCAGCTACACCCCGTTGGCCCGGCAAGCGCAGGCTGCCGTCGACTACGGCCTGCCAGCGCGACGGCAATGGTGTTTTCAGGCGCATGCGCCCATGGGCGTCCGGTCCTTCCAACGGATCCTGGCTGGCACCGAGGCCTAATGCGACGCGCAGCGTTTCGCACAGATTCTGCGGAGTGAGGTCGAGGTCACGCAGCAATTGCTGGAAGCGCTGCTTTTCATCCTCACCACGCTCCTGGGTATGCACGCGGGCGTCTTCACCAGCCTTGCGGCGGTTGCTGATCTGCTGCTCCAGCTCGGCCAGCAGGTCGTTGTCCTCATGCAGCTCCAGCATGCGGTGCTGGAAGGCGGCATCGAACAGCTCGCCGACGGAGCCCAGATCCTCGCGGATATCGTTGACCTTGATCAGCACGCGGGCGACGAAGTTCAGATCAGCGTCGTCGTCACTGGCGAAGTGATAGATCGTCACGTCGCGCGCCTGGCCATGGCGGTCAATGCGGCCGTTGCGCTGTTCCAGACGCGAGGGGTTCCAGGGGATCTCGTAGTGCAACAGCAGACGCGCCGTATGCTGCAGGTTGAGGCCCTCGGAGGCGGCATCGGTAGCCACCAGTATGCGCACCGGCGAAGTCGGATCATTGAACTGGCGCTTGATCTCTTCGCGCTCGTCGTCACCCATGCCGCCGTAAAGCTGGATGACGGCACCGCTATCCGTGCCGAATTCACCCGCAAGACGGTTGACGAGGTAGTCGAGCGTGGTCTTGTATTCAGTGAAGATGATCAACCGTTCGTCGGCGAGCCACTGCCCAGCATTGCGCAGGCGCTGCTGGATCAGCTCCAGCACCCGGTCAAAGCGCACATCGGATTTGGGCTTCTGTTCCACCACGGGTTGCTTGTTCAAGCTCAGAGCGGCAAGCGCCGCATCAATGGCGGCAATTTCGACCTGCAGGGTGTCTAGGTATGGGTGCATCCACGCGCCGATGACCTTGGCCGCGTGCTGGCTGCGGCTTTCGCGTTCCTGATCGTCGTCAATGTCTTCTTCGGTGGCACGTTGGGCAGCCAACACCTCGGCCGACTGCAGGCGCTCGGTTTCCACCACGCCTTCTTTGAAGCGCAGCCAGCTGTCGGCAAATGCGACAGGACAGGACAACAGACGCTTGCTCAGGATTTCGATGGCGAAGTTGAGCACTCCACGCACCTTCGGTGCGGCACGAATGATGTCCTTGAGTGCCAGACAGAACGCCTTGACCGCACGTGCCAAGTCCTTTTCGGATTTGGGTATGAACAGCGGCAACGGCTCCAGATGGCGATTGGCGAATCGCGGTACCCGGCCAGCGGCTTCGTCCTGCTCGTTGATCTCGCTCTTGAGGCGACGGATCAAAATATCGCCGATCATCTGGCGTTCTTTGTCGGTAAATTTTGGCGTCTGGTTGAAACGCACTGGATCGAGCTGCTCCAGCAGGCCTGAGAAGCAGCGTGTGTGACCGTTGTGTGGCGTGGCTGTGAGGAACAGCCGATGCTCGAACCATGGAGTGAGCAGGCGCAGCATGTTGGCGAGGTCGCTGTCTTCACCGAAGTTCGACGGCATCAGGTTGTGCGCTTCGTCGACGATCAACAGATCCCATGGCAGCTGGGCACCGCCACGGCGATCCTGGGTGGCGCGGCAATTGGCGATGAACTGCTCCAGCACGTCGGGCTGGCGCAGATAGTGGTACGAGGTGATCACCCGTGGCAGGACGCGCCAAGGGTTGGCATCCAGCCCCATCTCTTTCTGCAGCTTGTGGGTGGCCGCCTTGTCGACGATGTCAAAGCCAAGCGAGAACTTGTCTTCCATTTCCTGCTGCCACTGCGTGCGCAGCGACGCCGGCGTGAGGATCAAGACGCGGCGGATGCGCCGCTTGCGAATCAGCTCAGCCAGGATCAAGCCGGCCTCGACGGTCTTGCCCAGGCCCACATCGTCAGCCAGCAACAGCGAGACGCGGGGCATGCGCATGGCGCGCGCCAGCGGTACCAATTGAAAATCATCGGCACTGACCGCGCCGTACACCGGCGCGGTGGGCACCGGCTCGCTGCGCTTGCTCGGCGACTCGGCAGACAGGAAGGGGGTAATCGCGCTCCAGCGGGTGGCGCGCTGCAACGCCAGAAACTCGGGCATTGCCATGGGTGGTTCTGCATCCACCCGTGGCACGGCATTGGGCTCCAGCACAACGGGGGCGCGCTCACGCTCCCAGAGCAGGGACTCTTCGGCGTCGCCATCAGCATCACTGAATTCGATGGTGACCAGATGCAGCAGTCGTGAGCTGGCTGGTTCCGCGAACGGCTCGACTGCTGAAATCACCCCCCGCCGGTTGCGGACCGTGGCAAGCATACCCACACGAGGTGACACCTCCGATATCTTGATGGGCGGACTTTGCATCTAAGCTCCCTTGCCGCGCCTAGGTCTGCCCTTCGCGGACGTTCTTTTGGTATGTATTTAGTTAGGTCTAATCTCGGCGGAAAACACACCATTCGAAATCTGGCGGGCCGCCCCCCCGATCATCTCTGCACCTTATCCATCCTTTGCGAGATCTATCTGCTTAGCCGCAACAAGCGCAGTTACAAAAGAAAAGCCAACAAAGATCAATTGCCAATCGGCTTCCGGCATAAGCAAAGCTAGCCCGATCAGGAAAATAGAGAACAAAAGAAGCGCCATGCCAAACCTGTAGCGCTTAACGTTCCCTTGAGGATTGTTTGGATACGAAATGACCCTGCCGATTCGAGCACCGAGTGACTGATGATCATCATCACGCCCTCGAAGTTGCTTCCGAATTTGCTGAATCTGTCGCGCCGTCAAACGGGATTTGTTGCTGTCGCTCATTTCACCAGCCTAAAAGTCGCCCGCATCTGCTCAGCATCAATACGGTTGTCCGTACAGAACTGCGCGTAGAGGGTGCGAAGCAAATCATTTCGCTCAGAAGTGGACGTTGGCTTACCCCGCTCCCCCATCCATTCCTCTATCAGAGCCAGAAGGTCAAAGATCAGCTCCCATTGAACGCCTGGGGCCGTGTGCCTCCCGGTCAGCAACCAGCAAATATCCACCCCGGCTTCTGAGACCCGGGCAAGGTAGCTGGCATCGGGCTTGGTGCTATCGGCTTCATAGGCAACTTGGGTCGGCTTGCTGACCCCGCCGATTTCCGCGAGTGCAGACTGATTCAGTCCTAGACGGAGACGCTCCATCTTAAGATTCTTTCCAAAAAGTCGAGATTCTTGTCTTTTCGCACTCATTGGATCATATTGTAAAGAGTCTTGCTCCCTGAACCCAATTGCCATGCATCTGACACTACAGGATGTCCGAAACGCCTTTGAAAATGGCGGGGTCTCTGTCTCGGACTGGGCCGACGCGCACGGGTTTCGCCGTGAGAACGTGTACGCCCTGTTGTCTGGTCGCACGAGGGGGCGACGGGGGCAAGCCCATCAGATCGCGGCCGCACTTGGGCTCAAGCAGAAGGTCGACTCCATGATTGTCCTGTGCAAAACGCAGGCAACTTGTAACCCACCTCTGACACCAACCGCCAAGGATTCCTCCATGAGTTAGCTAATTTTCTTGGAGGATGGAAAAGCAGAAGCCCCAGCTGGCAGGCCGGGGCTTCTAAAGGACTAGCATTGATCGTGCTGTTCCGATCCTACCCCTCCCGACCCTGAACCTCAAGCCCATGCTCCAAGGGAGGACGGCTGCCGCCTAGGCCACCGCCCCTTTGGAGTCTATCGGCGCGTTCACGCGCGCCCGCTTTCAGGAGACTGAGCTTATGAGCCCCATGGAGCTCAAGCTGGATCAATACTTCGTTCACCATCAGCTGGTGGGGCCAACCGCGGACTACATCCGTCGCGCGAGCCTGGGCTGAGCGTGTGCAGCTTTTCGTGTAACCGCGATTCGGTTTGCAGCAGAGGGGGGAGGGCACAAGCTGGATCGCAAATCGCTTCAGGACTGTCCTCCAATCTTGTGCCCCAAGTGCTCGGTCATCTCTGCATTGAGCGCCTTCTCAACCAGCAGCTTGGTCAACTGCTTTAGCAGGCCGTTTTCGCTGATCTGGTCCTCAGGTCTCTTGCAGTTAACCAACAGGCTGCTCAGCAACTCGTTGGGTACTTCATGTTTGCGTGAACTCATGGTGTCTCCAGGTCAGATGGCAGTTTCCTGCCGGTGACCCATCTACACGAAATCTAGGACAGGCCCTTTCCAGAAGCCGTAGCTGGGCCGGTCCTCGACCAGCTTCGCCAAGGCCGCGATCAGCTCTACATCGCGCACCGTCCAGTCCAGCGGCGGCACATACCAGGCCGCCCGCGACAACCCCACACAACGACAGGACCGGCTCAGGGGCCGCGCATGCACTTCGGTCAGGAATCGCACCGCCTCGCGCTTCTGCGCCGGTCCTACAGTTTTTTGCGATCAGGTCCTTCATGGCCGCGTTGTCCAGCGCCAGCTCGGCATACATCCGTTTGAGCCTGGCGTTCTCCGCTTCCAGGTCCTTCACCCGGCGCAGCTCGGAGGCTTCCAGACCTCCGTACTTGCTCTTCCACTGGTAGTACGTGGCCACGCTGATGCCGGCCTGGCGACACAGATCCTTCACCGGAAGTCCGGCGTCGGCCTGCTTGAGGATCGAAACGATCTGCGTCTCGGTGAAACGGGACTTCTTCATGGAACCTCCTGGCTGGAAACCTTGCCAGAAAGTTCTACTTATCGGGTGTCTGTCAGAGCGGGGAGCTTACGCAAGTAGTCTTTGAACGTTTCCCCAACGAAGTAAGGCTGCCACGTTATGACTGGAATTGAGTAGATTTTTCGAAATCCGCCCAGCAAGGTTCTTCCATTGCTGAAGATGGTGCTATCGGCACAGAAGAATGCCGTCTCATTGTCTTTCATTCCTGCAATCACAAGTGTCATGTCATCCCTAACTATCTTGAAACCGGGTCCATGGACCCGAACGTGCGACTTATTCACAGTGCGTCGTATGACGGACTGTCCCCTTGTACGGTTCGATCTTATGACTGGCTTGGCCGCCCAACAAGTAGACGTGCACCCAACCGAGAGAAGCGAGGCGCGCCAACTGCGAGGGTTGCTTTGGGTCGAGGCTGTGTAAAAACTCGTCGGCAAGGGACTAGCGAGGTTGGCGTGAGCAGTTCGAGCGGTCGGTGATACAGCAAAAAGCGTGTTGATTAGGCCGCGATGGCCCTCACCATGCCAGCTCCAGGTTCCGTTGTGCCTCCCGCTCCAGGCGGCGGCTGGACTGGATGCGGTTGAGGTAACCGTAGATATAGATCTTGAGCAGTGTCGCGGGGTGATACGCGGGACGACCGCCAGCAACGCGATTGGCGGCCTCGAAGCCCAGTCCGCTCAGATCGAGTGCGTCCACGAAGGCATCAACCACCCGTACCGGATTGTCATCGTGGACGAAGTCTTCTAGCCGATCAGGGAGCAGAAGCCCTTGGGAACGATCAACGCCATCCACGAATCGCTTCATGCAGAGCACCCATCGGCCGGTGCTCAGATCATGCCAGTGGACGCAGGGTTTTCACACAGCCTCGGCTAGAAGCGGTCGCTAAAAGGGCGAGGTCGTTTGACTAAGTATGACCCTCGCTAGTGCGTTGGAGAGCCAGCATCTGCTTTAGGTGCTGCACCTCAACTTCAAGCTCGACTTCACGCGTGATATCGGTGAAGGCACCAAACCATTTCACTATCTCGCCGGCCTGGTACTGCGGGCGTGCCCTGCTGCAGACCCAACGCCATGTGCCCAACGGCCACTCCACGCGGAAGCGGGTCTCAAAGGGCTCGCCGGTGGACAACCAGGCCGCCCACTCGGCACGTGCACGTTCCCGGTCGTCCGGGTTCATGCGGGCATACCAGGCTTCCAGACGCTGACCAACGTCCCTGTTGACCGGCTCATCCACCATCGGGCTGATGTAGCTCAGTACCCCGTCAGGTTCAGCGACCCACATAACCGTCGGACTGAGCTCCACCGAGGCGCGGTATTGGCGTTCGCTTTCACGCAGGGCCTGTTCGGCATGCTTGCGAGCCGTGATATCCACGGCAACGACGGAGAGCCCGAGAACCGAGCCCGATTCGTCGGTCACCGGATGGTGGTACATCAGGAACGTTTCCGGCGCACCCGGAATCTGGAACTCCCGCGAGTCATCCTTGTTGCCCAGCATGATGCCTTCCACGGTCTGTTCAACCAGAGCGGCCACCGCAGGGGTGTAAACCTCACTGACCGCCTTGCCGACGACGTGCTCGGAGGCTTTGCCGATCATGCGACAGAACGCCTCATTGGCCGCGACGTAGCGCTTGCTCATGTCGATAAAGCACAGTCCGACGGGCGCCGAGGCATACAACGCCTCCAACTGGTACTGGCGATGATAGGGAGACAGATGCAGACCGCGCTGGGTGCGCTCGACCACGGCCTGCCCGCCGAGCAAGGCCGGGACGGCGTCGGCAGGCACCGGGCACCCCATCAGCCAGCCTTGCGCATACTCACACCCGAGTTTGCGCAGATAGTCAGCCTGCTCAGGCGTTTCAACGGCTTCGGCCACCACCGGCACTTCAAGGCTGTGGCCAAGACCCACCACGGCCGATACGATCTTGCGACTGTGGGCATCCACATCAAGCTTCTTGACGAAGCTGCCGTCGATCTTGATCTCGTCAAAATCGAACTCGTTCAGGCGTACCAGGCTGGAGAAGCCGGTTCCAAAATCATCCAGGACGACCTTCATACCCAAGGCCTTGAGGGCCTTCACCGCGCTATGAGCACCGGCCTGGTCCTCGATCAGTTCCGCCTCGGTCATCTCCAGACGGACGCGATCGAGCGCGAAACCCGTCTCATCAACCGCGTCGGTCAGCAGGTTCATGACCTGAGGGTCCTGCAGCAAGCTCGGGGGGACATTGAAGGCGAGGTAGAACGACCCGGGCCAGCCACTGGCCGCCCTGCAGGCCGTACGCATGAGGTTGTATGTCATGATCGCCAGCAGCGATTTGCTCTGCGCGGCGGGAATGAACTCGTCCGGCGGCACCTGCCCCAGTTCTGCATCGGTCCAGCGAGCCAGCACCTCAAAGCCCACCGTGCGCATGGTGCGCAGGTGCACAATCGGTTGGAATGCCGGCTGGATGTGCTCAAAGCACACAGCTTCGGCGATACCCTCAATGACCGCACGGCGAATCACGGCGCCGCCCTCCGTTCGACCGCAGGTGTCGAGTGTAAGGCGCTGCGCCGGCAGATGGGCAAGTGGGCGCCTATCCGGGCGGTGACGAGTCGCGTTTGGCCAACATGGGCACCGCTCATCGGCTCCTGCCCGGGCTCTTTCGGGTTGGCCTCACGCCGCACGCCGCGTCGCAGAAGGTGATCGCGCCGGATCCTTGAGCTGGCTATCGGCAACGAACCGCGCCACGGTGTCAGCTAACGTGCGCGCTTGTTCGTCCAACTGGTTGGACGCGGCCGCCACCTCCTCGACCAAGGACGCGTTCTGCTGAGTCGCCTGGTCGATGGTGCGGATGGCGCTGTTGACCTGGGTGATGCTGTCGCTCTGGTCGAGCGAGGACTGGCTGATCTTGCCGGCGATCAAGGTCAGGCGGGCAATGACCTCTTGGATGTCATTCATGGCGGTACCTGCATCACCAACCGTCGCGGCGCCTTGGCGCACCCGCTCACTGGAGGCAGCGATGAGCGATTTGACGTCCTTGGCAGCCTCGGCCGAGCGCTGGGCCAGGCTACGCACCTCCTGAGCCACCACAGCAAACCCCTTGCCCTGCTCGCCGGCGCGGGCCGCTTCCACGGCTGCATTCAAGGCCAGGATGTTGGTCTGGAAGGCAATGCCGTCTATGACGCCCACGATATCGATGATGTGTTTGCTGGACTCGCTGATCTCATGCATGGTCTGCACCACGCGGCCGACTGCCAGATGCCCTTGCTTAGCCACCTCAGCGGCCGACTCGGTCAGTGTGCTGGCCTGGCGGGCGCTATCAGCGTTCTGGACGACAGCGTCGGTGACCTGGTTGATGGTGGCTGCCGTCTCCTCCAGGCTCGCCGCCTGGGACTCGGTGCGCACCGACAGATCCTGGTTGCCCGCGGAGATTTCGCGCGCGGCGCTGCTGATGCCCTGCGTCAACTCGTTGACCTGGGTGACCAGTGCCCTCATCGCATTGGCCAATTGCACCTGCTGGGTGACATCGGTGGCGTACTTGACTACTTTGTACGGTCTGCCGCTGGCATCGAGGATGGGGTTGTAGCTGGCCTGCAGCCAGATCTCTCGCCCGCCTTTGCCTACGCGCTTGTATTGACCCGCATCTGCCTGCCCCTGTGCCAATCGCTGCCAGAACTGACGGTACTCGGTACCTGCCGCCTCCTGGCCTGCCACGAACATGCGATGGTGCTGGCCTTTGAGTTCTTCGGCGCCGTATCCGACCACGGCCAGGAAATTCGGATTGGCCGTGATGATGTGACCGGCAAGATCGAACTCAATGACGGCCTGTACCTTGTCGATGGCGACCAGTTGCCCCTGGAAGTCGGCGTTGCGGGTACGCTGCTCAGTAATGTCGGTGGCGTACTTGACCACCTTGACGATACGGCCGGCCGCGTCCAACACCGGGTTGTAACTGGCCTCAATCCAGACATCACGGCCCGATTTATGGCGCCGGCAGAACTGCCCTTTCTCGATGTGTCCTTGACGCAGGCGTTCCCAGAACTGTTGGTAAGCCGGCATCCGGGATTCATCGGCGGGCATGAGCAAGGCATGGCGTTGGCCGAGCAGGTCCTGCTCCGGGTAACCGAAGGTATCCAGGAAGTTCTGGTTGGCTCCCAGGATCTGGGCATCCAGGTCGAACTCGATCACAGCCATGGCGCGGTCTATCGCCTGCAAGCGGCCTGCGTTGTCCGCTTCCTGGCTGCGCTGGGCGGTGATGTCGGTGGCGAACTTGACGATCTTCGTCACGCGTCCGGCACCGTCCAGAACCGGGGCATAGGTGGCCTGCAGCCAGATCTGCTGCCCGGCGCGGTTCACCCGCGGAAACTGCCCGCTGTGATGCTCACCCTGGCGCAAACGCTGCCAGAACGCGGCATAGGCCGGCGCATCACGGTCCTGCTGCGACAGGAACTGGTGATGGTGCTTGCCCTGCAACTCGGCCCGCGAGTAGCCCATCAAGGACAGGAACTGGGGATTGGCCGTCAGCACCGCGCCATCCAAGGCGAACTCGATGACCGCTTGCGCGCGGGTCACCGCGGCCCACTCGGGGGCACAAGGGCGCAGCCAGCGGGACAGGCGAGAAAACAGGGGCGCGGTATCAGCCATGGGAGCCTCAGCATCGGAAGGCGCGCGGTGGGCGCGTCCTACCATATCGGCGCTCGCCCGCCAGGATTTAGCCCGAAGTGGCCCCAAGCTGTTGAAACGTAACGTTGGTTACGCCGAACGCTACCCCAGGGCCGACGCCGCCATTTGACAGCGCCGGCCGCCTGCTGGAGGGTGCATTCCGTACGCTAGGTTCCGGGGGGATCCTATGGCAAGTGGAAGCCGACAAAAGCTCGGACCGGGCTATGTTTGGGTGGAGCATCAGCAAGGTCGTGTTCTGGAACTGCATGGGGTGCCTCTGGCCAGCCTCCAGCCCGTGCGACGTCCCCCCGCTTTCAGTAGCGGGGCGATTTAGAGTCCGGGGTTGATGGTAGCGGATGCCAGTTGCTTCGCGTAGGCGCTCGGTGTTAGGCCGCCGAGTGCCTTCTTCGGCCGCTCCTCGTTGTACTCCCGGCGCCAGGTCTCGATGACCGTCCGGACGTGCAGCAGGTGGGTGAACCAGTGTTCGTTGAGACACTCGTCCCGCAGCCGCCCGTTGAAGGACTCGACATAGGCGTTCTGGTTGGGCTTCCCGGGCTGGATCAGTCGTAGCTGCACACCGCGCTGGTGCGCCCAGACGGCCATGGCCTTGCCGCAGAACTCCTTGCCGTTGTCGGTGCGGATCACCTGCGGCAAGCCACGGGCGAGCGCCAGGCGATCCAGCACGCGTGTTACGCCCAAGCCGGAGATCGCCCGCTCGACTTCGATCGCCACCGCCTCGTGGGTGGCGTCGTCGACGATCGTCAGGCATTTGATGACCCGGCCTTCGGCAGTGCGGTCGAACACGAAGTCCATCGACCACACCTGGTTGGCGGCCAGCGGCCGGATAAGTGGCTGACGCTCGCCCGGCAACACCTTCTTGCGCTTGCGGCGCCGCACCTGCAGCTTCGCCTCCTGGTACAGCCGTTCGACGCGCTTGTAGTTCACGAGCAGTCCCGCTTGCCTAAGCTTGAGGTGGATCATCCCGACGCCGTAGCGCCTGTGCCGCTGCGCCAGCGCCAGGATCCGCGCCCGCAGCTCGACGTTGCGGTCCGGACGCGGCGCATAGCGGTACGCGCTGGCGCTCATGCGCACCACCGCCAGCGACCGCCGCTCACTCAGGCCCTTGGCCACCAGATGCCGCACCAGCTCCCGTCGAGCCCGTGCGGTCACCACTTTTTTCGCAGGGCGTCCTTGATCACGTCGTTCTCGAACACCTGCTCGGCCAGCAGCTTCTTCAGCCGGGTGTTCTCCGCCTCCAGCTCCTTCAGCCGCTTGGCGTCGGGCACGCTCATGCCGCCGAACTTGCTGCGCCACAGGTAGTACGAGGCTTCGCTGAAGCCGTGCCGGCGGCACAGGTCCTTGACCGGCAGGCCGGCTTCGGCCTCACGCAGGAAGCCGATGATCTGTTCTTCGGAAAAGCGCTTCTTCACGTCCAATCTCCTTGTGGTTGGGGATTGGACTCCAGATCGCGGTGCTACTCAAAATTGGGGGGACGTCGCATGCACCAGGACTTTCATGCGGTTGGCGCGGCGATTGGCGAACAGATAGGCGCAGTGCGGCTTCGCCGCACCGAACACCGCCACCACGCGGGCCAACGCGGTTTCAGTGCCCGCGCGCATATCCATGGGTTCGGTGGCGAGCCAGATACTATCGATACGGATCACTGGGCGAGCCCCCGGACAAAGCGGGCGCATCCTTCAGGATCGGAAGCTGGCCATTTCACTGTGATCGATTGCTCGCCCAGCGGTAGCTCGATAATCACAGCTGGTTCAACTGGTCGTTTTGGCGTAACTCTCGCAGGAACGAACGCCGGCAACGCCGCTGGCAGTTGATCTCGATAAAGCGGTAGCCACTTGCGAATGACGTTGGCATTGATGCCGTGGCGGATGGCAACGCTGGAAACGGTCGCACCGGGTTGCAGGCACTCCTGAACAACCTGGTGACCTGAGACGAAACGTGTAGCCATTTGGATAGTGAGTTCTCTACCCTTAACAGGCAAGGAGAGCTCCATGAAGAAGCGATTTACCGACGAGCAGATCATCTCGATCCTG
>NZ_JBXFWM010000054.1:0-30383 GCF_056856655.1 Stenotrophomonas sp. STEN033 | reverse complement strand
ACCGAACCCGCTGCCCTCACCCCAACCCCGCTCCCGTACACGGGAGAGGGGCTTAAAGCTGTTGGGCCGAGCCATGCTCGGCTGTGGCTTTACCAGCGAGAAGCTGCCCTCACCCCAACCCCTATCCCGTAACCGGGAGAGGGGCTTGAAGCTGTCGTGCCGAACCATGCTCGGCAGAGGCTTTACCGGGAATGCCCTTGCCGAGCATGGCTCGGCACTACATTGGTATTGCTGGGAATGCCCCTTGCCGAGCATGGCTCGGCACTACCGATGGATATCAATTCCGGTGCGCGGTGCCCAGGTACTCGGCGCTCTGCATCTCGATCAGGCGGCTGGCAGTGCGCTCGAAGGCGCCGGCCAGGCGGGTGCCGCTGTACAGCAGGGGCGGTGCGTCCTGGGCGGTGCAGACCAGGTTGACCTGACGGTCGTACAGCTCATCGATCAGGTTGACGAAGCGGCGCGCGGCATCTTCATTCATGCGATCGAAATGCGGGATGCCACCCAGCAGCACGGTGGTGAACTCGCGGGCGATCTCGATGTAGTCCGACGGCCCACGCGGGCCTTCGCACAAAGCTGCGAAATCAAACCAGGCAATGCTCTTGCCACGGCCACGCACCGGGATCTTGCGGCCTTCGATCTGGATGTTGCCGCCGCGTGCTTCTTCGGCACCGCTCAACTCCTTCCAGCGTCCGCCCAACCACGCATCACTCTCACTATCGAGCGGCGCACGGTATACCGGCGAGCGGGTCAGCGCGCGCATGCGGTAGTCCTCGGTGCCCTCGGCATACAACTCGACGCAATACTTCTCCAGCAAGGCAATCGCCGGCAGGAAGCTGTCGCGCTGCAGGCCGTTGAGATAGAGGTTTTCCACCGCCGTATTGGACGTGGTCACCAGAGTCACGCCCTCGGCGAACAGCCGCTCCAGCAAGCGTCCCAACAGCATCGCATCGCCGATATCGGTGACGAAGAACTCATCCAGCACCAGCACGCGCAGCTTGTCTCTCCATTGCTGGGCGATCCTGGCCAGCGGATCGCTCTGGCCCTGGTGCTCATGCAGCTGCTCGTGGATGCCACGCATGAAACGATGGAAGTGGGTGCGGTACTTCTGCTCGATCGGCAGGCCGTCGTAGAACAGGTCGACCAGGAAGGTCTTGCCGCGGCCAACACCGCCCCAGAAGTACAGGCCCTTTACCGGCTCGGGCTTCTTCCAGAACGCGGACAGGCGGTCCAGCCAGCCGTCCTGCGCACTGTCGACGATGGCCAGATGGATGCGGTCCAGCTCGGCCAGCGCGGCATGCTGGGCAACATCGTCGCGCCAATCGCCGCGGGCCACGCCGGCGGCGTAGCGTTGTGAGGGGGTCATTGCATCCATGCTCAGTTGCTGCCGTCGGGCAGCCAGCGCCGCACTTCGTGCTGGATGGCGCCGCGCAGGTCGATCAACTTGCGGTGGAAGAAATGCGAGGTATCCGGCATGCGCACCAGCTGCGGCGGGTTCGGCAGTGATTCCAGCCACTGGTACACGCCCTGCGCGTCGACCACTTCGTCGGCATCACCCTGCACCACCAGCCAGTTGGCCGGCGGCTGCACTTCGGAAAAATCCCAGGTGCGGCGGCCCACCGGCGGCGCGATCGAGATCAAGGCCTGCGGCTGCAGCTGCGCGGCGGCGCGCAGCGACACATAGGCGCCGAAGCTGAAACCGGCCAGCCACAATGCGGCATCCGGGCGTTCGCTGCGCACCCAGTTGACCACCGCGCGCAGATCGTCGGCTTCGCCTTCGCCGTTGTCGTAGGTGCCAACCGAGGCACCGACGCTGCGGAAGTTGAAACGCACGGTGGTGATGCCCAGGTCGCGCAGCGCGCGCGAGACCATGGTCACCACCTTGTTGTGCATGCTGCCACCCTCGATGGACAGCGGGTGGCAGATGACGGCGATGATCGGACGCGCGGCGATCTCGCCATCAGGCAGGTCGACGCCGACTTCCAGCGGACCGGCCGGGCCGTCCAGCATCAGCGTCGCCGATTCGTGGGGGAATGGGAGAGTTTGCATACGGCCATAATAGCGGCCCCGTCCGGCGGCTTCACGCCCGCCCTTCACAACTGCCCCAATCCATGCATTTCCTTGTCCTGAGTGTGATCTGCAGTGTTCTGGTATCGGTGCTGCTGAAACTGGCACCGCGTCGTGGCGTCGATATCGCCCAGGCGGTGACCTGGAACTACCTCGCCGCCAGCGTGCTGTCGCTGCTGTTGCTCAAGCCGTCGCTGCAGTCGCTGCAGAGCGGGCACACGCCGTGGTTGGCGTTGCTTGGCCTGGCCGTGGCCTTGCCCGGCATCTTCCTGGTGCTGGCCCGCGCGGTGCGCGAGGCCGGCATCGTGCGCAGCGACGTGGCCCAGCGCCTGTCCCTGCTGCTGTCACTGGCGGCCGCCTTTCTGCTGTTCGGCGAACAGGCCAACGGCTGGAAACTGGCGGGCCTGGGACTGGGCTTGCTGGCGATTGTCGGTGTGACCGCGCGCGATGGCGATGCAGCCGAGCGTTCGCGCTCCAGTTGGGGCTGGTTGCTCGGGGTCTGGGCCGGCTTTGCCTTGATCGACATCCTGCTCAAGCAGGTGGCAGCGGCGGGCACGCCTTCCACCGCGGCCCTGCTGGTGAGCTTCGGCATCGCCTTCGTGCTGATGCTGGTGTGGCAACTGCAGCGGCATTTCGGTGGCAACAACCGGCTGACCCTGGGAAATCTTGGCTTTGGCCTGCTGCTCGGGCTGCTGAACTTCGGCAACATTCTGTTTTACGTGCGCGCGCACCAGGCACTGCCACACAGCCCGGCGACGATTTTCGCGGGCATGAATATTGGCGTGGTGTGTCTGGGTGCGCTGGTCGGCGTGCTGGTGTTTGGCGAAAAGACCAGCGTGTGGAATCGGCTTGGCCTGGCGCTGGCGGTGGTGGCGATTGGACTGATTGCGCGCGGGACGCTTTAGAGACAGGAGTGAGTGAAGAGGAGTGAGGAGTGAGATACAAGCTGCTGCCCTCATTGCTCCGGCTCAGGCTTGCGCTGACGGTGCGCAGGAATTTCGGGTTATGAACGGATGGAAGGGAGCGAGAAGTGAGAGACAGGCAGAAAGCGAGCAGCTCGCTGCTTTTCTCACTCCTCACTCCTCTTCACTCACTCCTGGCCCTCAGGGCTCAAACCCCAGCAACAACGGATCATGGTCCGAGCTGCGCCACGGCCCCGGTACATTGCGGCCCTGGTAACCCACCTCGTCCGCCTCATCGGCATTGATATGCCACTCGGCCGCACCCTTCAGCCGCGCCGCCATGCCCGGGCTGAGCAAGGCGTGATCCAGGCGACCGGTCAAACCGTTGTAGACGTAGCTGTAAGGCTGCTGCACGCCGGCTACCTTGAACGCGTCCTGCCAGCCATCGGCATTCAAGGTGCGGATCGGGTCTTCCATTGCATAGGCGTTGAAGTCGCCCAGCAACACCGCATCACGGCTGCCGGTACCGGTCGGATCTTCCTGCAGCCAGCTGTGCAGCAGCTTGGCGGATTCCACGCGGGTGGCGTTCCAGCAACCCTGGCCGTCATTGCGATCAGCATTCTCGCCACTCGCTTCCGAGCAGCCCTTGGACTTGAAGTGGTTGGCCACCACCACGAACGGCGTGCCCTTGCGGCCCATGCGGAAGGCCTGCGCCAACGGCACGCGGCTGCGCTCGCCGAACGGCTCGCGCTCCAGCACCGCCGGCTTGCCGACCGGGCTCACCCTTGAGGCGCGGTAGATGATGCCGACACGGATCGGGTTGTCGCCCGGGCCCTTGCCGGCATCGACGAAGCGCCAGTCGCCCTCCTTGCCCTGCGCCGCATTGAGCGCGCGCACCAGCTGATCGATCGCCGAGCCCGGGCCGTAGCCGTCGTTCTCCAGTTCCATCAGCGCGGCAACATCGGCATTGAGGCTGCCGATGGTGGTGATCAGCTTGGCCTGCTGCGCCGCCTGCTGTTCGGCGGTCTTGGCGCCGCGCAAGGTCGGATAGCCGCCGCCCTTGCCGTCGCCATTGAAGTAATTCTCCAGATTGAACGCTGCGATGCGCAGGCCGCCAGCCACCGTCGGTGGCTGCTGCGGACGCTCGGCATCCACCACGACCGGAGCGGTCAGCTGCAGCCGATAGCCGCCATCGAAACGCTGGTCGACGATGCCCTGCACGTCGCGCAGCTGCGCGCCGCTGCGCAGCAGCTGGTCCGGCGCCAGATACGGCACCGCACCCGGATCGCGCTTGCCGCTGGCATCGTCCAGGCGCAGGCGACGGCGGTTGTTGTCGGCAATCACCGCGGCTTGTTCGGGGCTGCCGGCGGCGGCCACTTCGCTGGGCTGCCACAGGCGGCCGCCGAAGGCAGCGGTCAGTTCGCCGTAGCGCGAGAGCTGGTCCTGGCCAGCCACGGTCAGGCCGGTCGGAATGCGCACCTGCATGCCTTCCAATGCTTCCCAGTTGGCGGGGACATCGGTCAACACCAGCGGCGCCGGTACGGGCCGCGCTGCAGCCGGGTTGACGGTCTGGGCCTGCAGCGTGGTCAGGCCCTGCTCGCTCTTGCCGGCGGCCTGCTCTTCGACGGTGCCGGTAATGCGCAGCCACTGGCCGACCTGCACGGTCTGCTCCTTGGGCAGGCGCACGAACATGGCATCGGAAGTGGCGGTATCAGCATCTCCTGCGTCCTGCACGAAGATGCCGCCCAGGCCATCGCGCATATCGGCGGTCACCGCGCCCTCGATGGTGACGGTCTTGCCCGCGTACGGGCTGTGACCGGTCGTGCCCTGCACGCTGCCGATCGGCAGTACAACGGGCCTGGAGGGGGCAGCCAGCGCCGCGCCGGAACAGGCGGCAGCCAAGGCCAGGGCAAGCAAGCTAGGGGTACAACGCATGGACGCACTCCGGGGAAGACGGAAACACAAAGCGCCGCCCTGGTGGGGCGGCGCCGGCTATTCTGCAGCAATCGGGCCTGTTGCCAGCTGCGTGAGTCTGGCGGCTTTCTATTTCAGATTGGCCAGCATCCAGTCCACAGTGGCGTGGATCTGCTCCTCGCTGAGCCCAGCATTGCCGCCCTTGGGCGGCATGATGCCGCCGTCCGGGCCGGTATAGCCCTCGATGGCGTGTTTGTAGAGGGTGTCCTTGCCCTGTGCCAGGCGCTGATCCCAGTGGCTGTGGTCCAGGGTCGGTGCTTTGCCAACGCCGGTGGTGTGGCAGGCGGTGCACAGGCTGTCGAAGATGGTCTTGCCGTCCAGGGTGCCACCGTAGGCCCCGCTGGCTGCTGCCGCAGCGGCAGCTGCTGCTGAAGCGGCAGCCTGTGCCGATGCCCCGGTGGCGCCGGCGTACACCGCACCAATGGGGGCGATGCGTTCCTCGATGCGTTTGGTCGCGGTCGGCGACACTTCCTTGGGAATGACGTGCTGCAGGTAGGACGCGAAGATGATCAAGCCAATCGTGATGACGGCCAGGATGGCGATCACGATGGAAAAGCGTTTCAGGAACTCAAGGTCGTAATTCCGCACGTCTCATCACCCCGGGCGAGTTGTCGGTGGACCAGCAGCTGCTGGGCGAGTATAGACCAGCGTCCGCCCGCTCCCGCAATGCCCTGAACGCGCACACAAGTGCGGCATTGCAGCATCCCGCAGGGCTTACAGCACTCACTGCGGCATCGGCGCACCGGCTGCGCGCAGGCACAGCGCACTGATCGCAGCGACCAGGTGTTCGCCATCGCGCAGGCCGTCACGGCTGGGCGCGGTCGGCCCAACCAGGGCTTCGGTGAAGGCACCGACGATGCAGGCCGCGCTGATCTCCAGGTCCTGCGCCGGCAGCTCGCCAGCGCGTACGCCGTCTTCAAGGATGCGCTTGAACACGTCACCGAACAGACGCCGGCAGCGGATGCGCTCGGCCTCCACTTCCGGGTCCACCGGCTCGGCGATGAAGGCATAGGCCAGGCCCGGGCCGGCCATGGCGCGGCGCACGAACGAGGCTACCGCCAGCTGCAGCCGCTGCGGCGCCGGCAGGGGCTGATCGGCAATGGCGGCGAGGATCTCCAGCTCGTGTTCCACGGCGAAGGTCAGCACCTCCACGAACAGCTCGGCCTTGGACGGGAAATGCCGGTAGATCAACCCGGTCGAGACCCCCGCCTCGGCCGCCACGGCGGTGATCGGCGCATTGCGATAGCCACCTGCGGCGACCAGCCGGCGGGCGGCGACCAGGATCCGCTCGCGGTTGCCCGCCAGCCGTTTTTCCATCAATTCCGAGCGCTTGTAAGCCATTTGTTGATTCTATGTTCAATTTTTGAATTTGTATTCACTTTTTGTCCGGGAGCCGCTAGGCTGCGCGCAAACGCCCGTGCCGACGGCCTGCCCGTCTCCCCAACCCGGTGCGCCCCTTATCGCCAAGCAGTACCGGAGCCAGCCATGCACGTCCCCACCCTGAATTTTGATCTGGGCGAAGAAATCGACATGTTGCGCGAAAGCGTGGCGCAGTTTGCCGCCGCCCACATCGCGCCACTGGCCGCCGAAGCCGACGCCAGCAACCACTTCCCCAACCAGCTCTGGCGCCAGCTCGGCGAGCAGGGCCTGCTGGGCATGACCGTGGAAGAAGAATACGGCGGCAGCGGCATGGGCTACCTGGCGCATGTGGTGGCGATGGAGGAAATCTCGCGTGCTTCCGGCGGCATCGGCCTGTCCTATGGCGCGCATTCCAACCTGTGCCTCAACCAGCTGCGCAAGAACGCCAGCGAAGCGCAGAAGCACAAATACCTGCCCAAGCTGTGCAGTGGCGAACACGTCGGCGCGCTGGCAATGAGCGAGCCGGGTGCCGGTTCGGACGTGGTATCGATGAAGCTGCGCGCCGAGCTGCGCGGTGATCACTACGTGCTCAACGGCAACAAGATGTGGATCACCAATGGTCCCGATGCCGACGTGCTGGTGGTCTATGCCAAGACCGACCCGGATGCGGGCTCACGCGGCATCACCGCCTTCATCATCGAGAAGGGCATGAAGGGCTTCTCCACCGCGCAGAAGCTGGACAAGCTGGGCATGCGCTCGTCCAACACCTGCGAGCTGGTGTTCCAGGATTGCGAAGTGCCGGTCGAGAACGTGCTGGGTGCAGTTGGTGGTGGGGTCAAGGTGCTGATGTCCGGCCTGGACTACGAGCGCGTGGTGTTGTCGGGCGGCCCGCTGGGCCTGATGTCGGCGGCGCTGGATGTGGTCCTGCCCTATGTGCATGAGCGCAAGCAGTTTGGCGAAGCCATCGGCAGCTTCCAGCTGATCCAGGCCAAGTTGGCCGACATGTATGTCGGCCTCAATGCCTGTCGCGCCTATGTGTATGCGGTGGCCAAGGCCTGCGACCAGGGCCGTACCACCCGCCAGGACGCGGCCGGCGCCATCCTGTATTCGGCCGAGAAGGCAACCTGGGCGGCAGGTGAAGCCATCCAGATCCTCGGCGGCAACGGCTATATCAACGAGTACCCGGCCGGGCGCTTGTGGCGTGATGCCAAGTTGTATGAGATTGGTGCCGGTACTTCGGAAATCCGCCGCATGTTGATTGGGCGCGAGTTGTTCCAGAAGACCGCATGAATGACACAAAGCAGAATCAAAGCGGAATAGAAGCCCCTCTCCCGCCTGCGGGAGAGGGGTTGGGGTGAGGGGAAGCTCCTGGCAAGCAGGCCCAATGCTTTAGAAGCTTCCCTCATCCGCCCCTGCGGGGCACCTTCTCCCGCAAGCGGGAGAAGGGACGCAACAGCAGAGCAACGGCAAAAGCAAAAGCCAAGCAACAGCAAAGCAACAGCAAAAACAAAAGCCCTGCTGCCATGTTTCCGCGCAGACAAGCTCCAGAATCCAGGACCTCGGCCATGACCGTACTCACCTCCCAGCTGCAACCCGGCAGTGACAGCTTCGAAGCCAACCGCGCCGCGATGCAGGCCCAGGTCGACGACCTGCGCGCAACACTGGAAGCCACCGCGCGCGGCGGCAGCGATGCAGCCCGGGCCAAGCACAGTGCGCGCGGCAAGCTGTTGGTGCGCGAGCGCATCGACGCCCTGCTCGATCCCGGCAGCCCCTTCCTGGAGGTCGCGCCGCTGGCCGCGCACGGCATGTATGCCGATCCGGTGCCCGGCGCCGGCATGGTCGCGGGCATCGGTCGCGTCTCCGGGGTGGAATGCCTGATCGTTGCCAACGATGCCACGGTCAAGGGCGGCACCTACTACCCGGTGACGGTGAAGAAGCATCTGCGTGCACAGGAAATCGCCCAGCAGAACCGCCTGCCCTGCATCTACCTGGTCGACTCCGGCGGTGCCTTCCTGCCGCTGCAGGATGAGGTCTTCCCCGACCGCGATCATTTCGGCCGCATTTTCTACAACCAGGCCAACCTGTCAGCACAGGGCATCCCGCAGATCGCCTGCGTGATGGGCAGCTGCACGGCCGGCGGCGCCTACGTGCCGGCAATGAGCGATGAAACCGTCATCGTCAAGGAACAGGGCACCATCTTCCTCGGCGGCCCGCCGCTGGTGAAGGCCGCCACCGGCGAAGTGGTCAGCGCCGAAGAACTCGGCGGTGCCGACGTGCATACGCGCATCTCCGGTGTTGCCGACCACATGGCCGACAACGATCTGCAGGCGCTGGCACGGGTGCGTTCGATCATCGCCAACCTGAACTGGCGCAAGCCCGACGCAGGCGTTGCGCTGCAGCCCAGCGAGGCACCGCTATTCGACGCGCGGGAACTGTACGGGGTGATTCCCAGCGACACCCGCAAGCCCTATGACGTGCGCGAGGTGATCGCTCGCATCGTCGACGGCTCGCGTTTCGATGAGTTCAAGCCACGCTATGGCAATACGCTGGTCACCGGCTTCGCGCATGTGCATGGCCATCCGGTCGGCATCATCGCCAACAATGGCATCCTGTTCTCGGAGTCCGCGCTGAAGGGCGCGCATTTCATCGAGCTGTGCTGCCAGCGCAATATCCCGTTGCTGTTCCTGCAGAACATCACCGGCTTCATGGTCGGCCGCAAGTACGAGCACGGCGGTATCGCCAAGGATGGTGCCAAGCTCGTCATGGCGGTGGCCAATGCGCGCGTTCCGAAATACACGGTGGTGATCGGCGGCTCCTTCGGTGCCGGCAATTACGGCATGTGCGGGCGCGCGTATTCGCCGCACTTCCTGTGGATGTGGCCGAATGCGCGCATCGGGGTGATGGGCGGCGAGCAGGCCGCCAGTGTGTTGGCCACGGTCAAGCGTGATGGTATCGAGGCCAAGGGTGGTGCGTGGTCGGCTGATGAGGAGGATGCGTTCAAGCAGCCGATCCGTGATCAGTTCGAGTCGCAGGGTCATCCGTATTATGCGAGTGCGCGTTTGTGGGATGACGGGGTGATTGATCCGGCGGATACGCGCAGGGTGCTTGGGTTGGCCTTGGCTGCCAGTCTCAATGCGCCTGTGCAGGACACGCGGTTTGGTGTGTTCCGGATGTGATGGCGTGAACATCGCTCTGACAGCAACAGCAAAGGCTTTCACTCCCCTACGGGGAGCGAGTCACTTTTCTTTGCTTGTGCAAAGAAGAAGTAACCAAAAGAAGCGCCCTTTCAACAGCCGAATGGCTGGTCAAACACACCCTGCCTTCGCGCCCACGATGCTACGCATCGCGGGTCCACTCCGCCGGCAGGATTTTTCGACGAGACATCCCTGTCTCGTCGAAAAACGACGCACATCCTTGTGCGCCGCCCCTTCGGGGTCTTGTCCGCCGGCTCCGTCGCTACGGAAGGGGACCCGAAAATCAAAGTCACAAGCCAGAGCAAAGCCCGGCCCCCTAGCCTCCGCTTTTCGCCACGCCACCGCCACGGCACTCAACGGATAAAACCATGTTCAACAAAATCCTGATCGCCAATCGTGGTGAAATCGCCTGCCGTGTTATTGCTACCTGCCGTCGCCTTGGCATCGCTACCGTAGCGGTGTATTCGGATGCCGATCGCAATGCGCGACATGTACGCCTGGCCGATGAAGCCATCCATATTGGTGCCGCGCCGGCTGCCGAGAGCTATCTGCGCGCCGAGGTCATTCTCGATGCTGCGCGGCGCAGCGGTGCGCAGGCCATCCATCCGGGTTATGGCTTTCTCTCCGAGAACGCGGGCTTCGCGCGTGCCTGTGATGCTGCTGGCATCGTCTTCATCGGGCCGCCAGCCAGCGCCATCGATGCGATGGGCGACAAGAGCTCGGCCAAGGCATTGATGCAGACCGCCAACGTGCCGCTGACGCCGGGCTATCACGGCGAGCGGCAGGAGTCCGAGTTCCTGCGCGCGCAGGCCGACGCCATCGGCTATCCGGTGCTGATCAAGGCCAGCGCCGGCGGTGGTGGCAAGGGCATGCGCAAGGTCGAGGCCAGTGCCGACTTCGAGGCCGCCTTGGCCAGCTGCCAGCGTGAGGCGCAGGCGTCGTTCGGCAATGCACATGTGCTGGTGGAGAAGTACGTCGAGCGCCCACGCCATATCGAGATCCAGGTATTCGGCGATAGTCACGGCAACGTGGTCTATCTGTTCGAGCGCGACTGCTCCGTGCAGCGCCGCCACCAGAAGGTGTTGGAAGAAGCACCCGCGCCCGGCATGACCGCCGAACGTCGCGCCGCAATGGGCAAGGCGGCTACCGATGCCGCACGCGCAGTCGGTTACGTCGGCGCCGGCACGGTGGAGTTCATCGCCGGGCCGGATGGCGACTTCTATTTCATGGAAATGAACACCCGCCTGCAGGTCGAGCACCCGGTCACCGAGTTGATCACCGGCACCGATCTGGTCGAGTGGCAGCTGCGCGTGGCCGCAGGTCAGCCGCTGCCGAAGGCACAGGAGCAACTGCAGATCCACGGTCACGCGATCGAGGCACGGCTATACGCCGAAGACGCCGACCGCAGCTTCCTGCCTTCGACCGGTACGCTGCGCCATCTGCATCTGCCACAGCCCAGCGCCAATGTGCGTGTGGACGCCGGTGTCGAGCAAGGTGATGCAATCACCCCGTACTACGATCCGATGATCGCCAAGCTGATCGTATGGGACGTGGACCGTGCCAGCGCCTTGCAGCGCATGCAGCAGGCGCTGGGCCAATGCCAGGTCGTCGGTGTGACCACCAATGCCGCCTTCCTGCGTCGACTGGTGCTGACCGACTCGTTCCGTAACGCCAACCTCGATACCGCCTTGATCGATCGCGAGCGTGAGGCGCTGGATATCCATCACGTTGCTGCCAGTGACAATGACTGGGCGCTGGCGGCCGTGCTCGCTGTAACCAACGATACGCCGCACGACAACGACGCATCTCCGTGGGCTATCGCCGACAGCTGGCGCCTTACCGGCCCCGCAGCACGCTTGGTGACGCTGGAACACCTGGAGCAGCGCAAGCAGCTGCAGGTGCGCGACAGCGCCAACGGCTGGCACGTGCAGGCCGGCGACGCATCAATCAGCGTGACTGGAAAAGCCGACAGCACTGGCTACGCCCTGCAGCTGAGTGAACGCCTGCAACGCGGCAACGCGATCCGCGAAGGCAATACGCTGTACGTCTTCGGCAACGAACAGCAGCGCTTCAACATCCACGACCCGGTCGCCGAAGCCGACAACAACAACGACCACGGCGGCAGCCTGCTGGCACCGATGCCCGGCCGCGTCGTCACCCTGCTTGTGCAGCCAGGCACCACCGTCAGCCGCGGTACGCCGCTGCTGGTGATGGAAGCGATGAAGATGGAACACACCCTGCAGGCGCCGGGTGACGGCACCGTGCATGGCTTCCGCGCCAAGGCCGGCGACCAGGTCGCCGATGGCGCGGTGCTGGTAGATTTCGAGGCGGGCTGATTGCCCGTCAATAGCGCATCAAGATACTCACGATCAAACGGCGGACACCCGCTGCCAGATCCGGCCTGCAGGGTCCAACTCAACGTTCTTCATCTCGGCGGAGCGCCAACCAAAGCCACAAACGGCCAATACGCCGTAGTCCATAGGGTCCAAGCCCAACACCTTTTCCATCTCGACCTCGTTGACGGCTGCGGTTACAAACGCACCAAGCCCCCGCGCAGTAGCTGCCGTGTAGATTGCCTGCGAGATATGGCCTGCATCCAGCACAACCACCCGATAGGCCTTCATGTGCTTGCGGTACTTCCAGAAATTCCGCTGAAATCGGCAAACGAGCGTCACCATGACCGGGGCATCTGCAAACCAATGCTGGCCAGCCACGAGTCGATGTGAGAATCCATCCAGGTCATCTGGCTGCCCC
Organism: Stenotrophomonas sp. STEN033; assembly: GCF_056856655.1. Lineage (NCBI taxonomy): Bacteria > Pseudomonadati > Pseudomonadota > Gammaproteobacteria > Lysobacterales > Lysobacteraceae > Stenotrophomonas > Stenotrophomonas sp. STEN033. Next base: position 18,136 of record NZ_JBXFWM010000054.1, on the reverse strand, counting down.
GGTACAAGCGCCAGCTCATGCGCCACCGAATGATAGTGATAGATTCCTGGCGCCAGCCCTTCGACATCGCGGGCGATGATGTACGCCTCCAAGGGATGTAGCCCCCCACCTGAAGGAACATTCTTTTTCAGGAACCGAGCGTCATGTCCGCTTTCAACCACCGCCTGGGCCATCAGTACGCCCTGCAGCATTTCAGCGAGCGAACTCAAAGAGAGCGCGCGCGAACGGTCGAAGTTCCTACAGGTAACCCGCTGCACGGGCAACATACACGCAGCATCATCGCTCAGGCGCGGCAGTGCGACAGCACCGGGCTGTCTGAGCGGCGCCTCCGGCGGCGGTGCGCCAAGCTTACGCACAAGATCCTGCGCGGTAAGCATCTGATTGCTTTCCATCTCACCGACACTATCTATTCCATCCCATCTGGAGTGCCGATAATGAATGGCTGATAGCGGCCACCAGTAGTTGTTGCGGATGCGACGGTCGGACTCGACTGCACGACCGCCAAGCCCTTCATCCAACATCATCAACCCGAGTTCAACCAAGTGCGCTACCAGTGCACCGCGCTCTGGATCTTCCGGCATTGGCGCCCATTCCTCGGCACTGCTCTCAAGCAGCAGCATGCACGCTGGCAGCTCCAAGGTGAATATCGTATCCAGATGCGCAGAATAGACGCGGATACGACGCTCGTACTCGATACCATCACCTCCGGATATCAGTGACTCCAATGAGAACACTGTCTGCTCTTCCGGAAGGACAGCAACGGCATGACAACGACGATACTTCATTGGATACCTTCTTCTGCTTCTTGCGTCTTGCACAACTTCAGCAATCGGAGCATCTCCGTTCGCCAACTCCAAGCCTGGTGGAGAACGCAGCATTCCGGCAGCTATAGCGACAGAGCAAACAACATCCGGATACACCCATGGTGTCGCTGCCCTAAGTCAGGCAGCAGCTGCAACGTTTCGTTCAAGCGCCGTACCAACGAAGCAGAACGCGATCGAAAAAATACTGTTTGACGTCAAAGAGTCAATAACGCGCTCTCTGGTACAGAAAAGTACTTCAATGGAGGCGAGTTTTCCCGGCATTGAACACCGGCTTGCTGCGGCTGCAGCCTCTGGACTTATCCGCAGCATGGCTTCCGACGGGCAACGCTGGAAAACATCGCGAAAGCCCTCATCTGAGGTCAACAGATCCATCAGCTTCCTCGCGTCCGTCAAGCTAAGCGGGGACTTTTCAATCACGACCGGATGTATGCTCATTTTTAACTCCTTTTGCCCTGGATGGATCGCCAAATCGTTCCACTCACATGGATCAGCCACTGACAACGCGTGATATGCGCACGAACATGGACAACAAGCTTATTTGACTCGACTGCCCGGGTTCCGCCTAAAGTTGGCGTCCGGCCTGCCGCTACCAATCCATTGTGAATGCAAGCCCGCTATCGTCCTTCTTTGTTATCTCACCATCAACCAAGGTCGCTCCATGACTTCCAATGAAAAGAGTCCGCTCTCACACCTCGACGCGATCAAGCTCCTGGACTTGTTGATCAACGACGAAGGTTTTCGTTTGCAGTTCGAACAGGATCCTGCAACCGCGCTGCTCAAGGTCAGCGCCGAGGCTGCCGAAGCCGGAAAGCTGTGCAAAGTACCTGGCCGCCTGGCGTCAGCGGAAAAGCTTGCTTCGACAAAAACTCTTATTGCATCGGAGCTAACCGAGCGCGGGCTGTTCTACCAGCCCTACATGTTTGCGGCAGAGCCGAAATCACCGCAGATCTGATTTCCCCGCCGTTGGTCGCAGGCACCCAGCAGCCAACGGCGTTCCAAGACTGTCCCTGACATTCAAGGCCTGCAGTGGCGCCGATCCGATCCACTCGGCATAAGCGCGCCCGCGATGTTTTTGCATCCAGGATGCTTCACGCTGTTGCCCGTCCTTGTCTCCTGCATCGGCATATGCCTGAGCCAGCAAACTGTGCACCTGGAACAACTCTTCGCCGTTGACCAAGGGCTGAAGGCGCGCGACAGCCCCTGCCGCGTCACCCGACATCCTCAGCTGATTGATTTCGACCAGGTCAATCATTCGAAGCGCTGACAAATCATTGGACTCTCGGGCAGCCCGCTTCAGCGGTGGCAGCCTCTCCGTGACATTGATGCCGCTGCCCATCCGCTGGGCCGCGTAAATTGCGGCACCAGCAAGAAAGCGCCGTCCAGCAGCATCTCCGACATCCATCTCACCAGGTCCGTGCGCGAGGCGATCAAGTATCCGTCCCACTTCCCGGTTTGAGGCACAACTGCCTGCAGCAGCCTTGGTAACCAAATCGGCAACATGCATGAAATCGCACATGAATGACGATTCTGGACAAGCAGCCGCTGCCGCTTCCGAAACGGCCAACGCATCTGTATTCCGTCCTTGATCCAACGCCAGTGCAGCCGCATCCAACTTGAGCCCAGGATCCCCAGGTGGGAGCAACCGCAGCATCTCGTGCGCGCCACTTTTGTCTCCGCTGGCCGCCATCGCGGTCACCAGATAGCGACTCATGCCAGAAGCAGGAAGCGCATCCGGGTCGCGCAGCAGCAGCAGCGCCGGATCGATCTGGTCCTGTGCCAAACGGATTCGGCCCAACAACCGCAGAACGCCACCCCGCTGTCCACTTTGAGGAATATCTGCCCTGGAGGCGAACTTCGCAGCTTCGGTATAGCGCCCCAGCAAAAGTGCCGCAGCCGCGGCGTTGACATTGGCACCCTGATGATCTGGATACAGCTCAGCCAGCACTGCCCATGCCTGGAACGCCTCACTACCACTCCCCGAAAGCAGGTCAGCGCTCCATGCATCCATATAGAGCGCCTCACGCGTCGTCAACCGGCTACGAAACTCCGTCGCCGCCTCAAGCTCCTTGCGCGCATCTTCGTATCTACCGAGGTTGACCAGCGCGCGCATCTTGCCAAGACGTGCCATGGCAAAGCCACCATCGACGCGCGTCGCCACGTCAAAATACTGAATTGACTTTTCTGCCTCGCCGCTTGCATAGGCGGCTTGCGCGGCAGCATAAGCATGCAGTGCGTCAAGATTGGCCGTAGCCACTTTGGGCAGCGGAGCCGAGGACTTTTCCACGTCGGCAAGTGCCTCGCCCAGCCGACCACGTAGTTGCCCGATGACATCATCGATCGATTGCAACACCGTGGAGGTTCCAATACCACTGGAATGCACCGTATAAACAACCCTGCCGGACTCGGGTTCAACCACGTCCACCGATACCTGCAACTTTCCACTCGACTCGCGCACCACAGGTATCAGCACTGCACGCGCGCCCTCACGCACCGCAATACCGGATGCCGTCACTCGATCAATCGCGCTCCCTTCGGGCAACAGCATCCGGGTCAAGGTATCGCGCGCCTTGAGCTCACTCAGGATGTTCACATAGCGCGATTGCTCCAAGCCGATGCGAAACGCACGATTCAAACCGTCACCCAGGAGCTGGTTGTCGGTCAGATTGTTAACGTCCCCAATCACCACCCAATCCCGCTCGGCAAACGCAATGGCTGGCTCGGGCCGCACCAATACCCACGCGACTGCACCCACAGCAACCACCAGCAACAACTCGGCAACCAGTGCTGCCGGCCGCCGCCATAGCGGCAGTCGTCGCCACGCCTTGTTGGAGCGGGGTGGCATGCGCAATGGCGCGCTGCCCGCTGCGCCTACCTCAAACACTTCCTGCGGTGTCGGCAAGCCCTTGAAGTACCAGCGCCCGTGCGACTTCCATTGCAGGTTCGCACCGCGCTCGCCCAGCTCGCGTTGGCCGGCGCGCAGCAGCGCTTCCGCTACCGCAGACAACAGGATCTGATTCGGACGCGCCAACGCCATCAGCCGGGCTGCGGTGGGCTTGGCCACACCCTCCACCTCCAGCGGCTTGGCGCCGGCGGCCACCGCATCGTCATCGTTGCGCCAGAACAGCACGTCGCCTACATGGATGCCGATCCGCGCCTGCAACGGCAACTTGCGCTCTTTGCCGATCTCGGCCAGCGCATCCAGGTAGTCCAATGCAAACCCCAGGCCTTGGGTAGGCACATCGAACAGCAGGAACATGCCATCGGAACGGTCGATCAACCGCCCTTTCCAGCGCTGCAGCAGTTGCAGCGCGCGTACGTCCAGCGTGCGGAACAACTCAGCGGCGGCGGCATCACCGATCCGCGCCGTCAGCGCCACCGAATCGCAAAGATCGGTCAGCACCAGCGTCTTGAGCTGGCGATCGGATGAGAGCGGGGCAGTCGCGCTGGTCATGATCTATGCCGGGCAATCCATGCACACCGGACTATTCCCGGCACCACTGCGCGCGATTGCCGCCTTCGCGCTTTGCTTCGTACAACGCCCGGTCGGCGCGGGAATAGGAGTCGTTCCAGTGGTGATCTTCGTTGATCAACACCATGCCGATGCTCAGCGAGCAGGCGCCAATCGTCGCCCCCGGATAGGCGATCAGATGGCGCACCGCCTCCAGCACGAACTCGGCGGTGCGCGGCAGGCTTTCGGCGTCCGCATCCATCAACAGCACGCAGAACTCATCGCCACCCAGACGGCAGGCGATATCGTCCTTGCCCGCCACCGAGGCGAGGATACGGCCGAAGCACTGCAGGGCATGGTCACCGGCAAGATGCCCGTAAGAGTCGTTCAGCCCCTTGAAGTCATCGCAGTCCAGCAGCAGCAGCCCCTTCGGACGCTGACCGGAACGATGCGATTTCTGCAGGTAGGCCGTGAGCGCACGACGGTTGCTGAGCCCGGTCAGGTCATCGTTGTAGACCAGTTCGCGGGTGTGGTGCAGCTCGTGGTTGGCGCTGTACAGATTGCCCAGCGCGGTTTCCAGTTCATTGTTGCGGCGGCTGAGCTGGGCGATCAGGCGCTGCTCGCTGGAGACCACCCGCGACAAGGTACGACGCAGGAAGAACACCACCATCGCCGGGTCCTGGTCGATCAACCGATGGAAGTTGGCATGGGTGATTTCCAGCAGCACGCTGTCGCAGTTGGCGCGCGCATCACAGGAACGGGGATGGCGCTCGATCAATAGGCCAAGTTCGCCAAAGAAATCGTTGCTGCCCATGGGCTTGGGCGCCAGGCCGGCACCGAAATCCAGGCTGATGGTGCCGCTGACGATGATGAACATCGAGCTGCCCAGGTCGCCACGGCGGAACAGGACCTGGTCGGCATGCAGGGTGCGGCGAACGCCGTACTGGGCAAACAATGCGAACTCTACCGGGGACAATTGCGCACGCAGCACCGCCCCTCCCGTCGACGCAGCGACGGAAAGTTCAGACTCCAGTGCCAAACCCCCTGTTCCCATGCCGCTCATTCCCTGCCTCATGGACTGCTCGCCCATCTCAGACGAGTAATCTCGCGAGCCTATCATCAAAATAAACGGTTTTGTGACCCCCTACACCATTTGACGCCAGGCGACGCCAAAAAAAAGAAGGGGCTCGTAAGAGCCCCTTTGAAACGACCTCATCAGCGCCCTCAGGCGGCCTTTTCAGTCTGGAACTGCTCTTCCTCGGTTGACCCGGTCAGGGCGGTGACGCTGGAGGCGCCGCCCTGGATCACCGTGGTCACATCGTCGAAGTAACCGGCGCCCACTTCCTGCTGGTGCGAGACAAAGGTGTAGCCCTGCTCGCGGGCGGCGAACTCCGGCTCCTGCACCTGCTCCACGTAGTGGCGCATGCCCTCGCCCCGCGCGTAGTCGTGGGCGAACTTGAAGGTGTTGAACCAGTTGATGTGGATGCCGGCCAGGGTGATGAACTGGTACTTGTAGCCCAGCGCGGCCAGCTCGTCCTGGAACTTGGCGATGGTCTTGTCGTCCAGGTTCTTCTTCCAATTGAAGGAAGGCGAACAGTTGTAGGACAGCAGCTTGCCGGGGCTGGCGGCGTGCACGGCCTGGGCGAACTCGCGGGCGAAGCCCAGGTCGGGGGTGCCGGTCTCGCACCACACCAGGTCGGCATGCGGGGCATAGGCCACGCCGCGACTGATCGCCTGCTCCAGGCCGTTTTTGACCCGGTAGAAGCCCTCGGCGGTGCGCTCGCCGGTGACGAACGGGGCGTCGTTGGGATCGAAATCGCTGGTCAGCAGGTTGGCGGCCTCGGCATCGGTGCGCGCCAGCACGATGGTCGGCACGCCCAGCACGTCGGCGGCCAGGCGCGCGGCGGACAACTTCTGGATCGCCTCCTGGGTCGGTACCAGCACCTTGCCGCCCATGTGGCCGCACTTCTTCACCGCCGCCAGCTGGTCCTCGAAATGCACCGCGGCGGCGCCGGCGACGATCATGTTCTTCATCAGCTCATAGGCATTCAACACGCCGCCGAAGCCGGCCTCGCCATCAGCAACGATCGGCAGGAAGAAGTCGATCGCGTCCTCGGCCTTCACCTTGCCGTCGAAGATGTTCTTCCACTGGATCTCATCGGCGCGCTGGAAGGTGTTGTTGATGCGGCGGACCATGGTCGGCACCGAGTCGTAGGCGTACAGCGACTGGTCCGGGTACATGGTTTCGGAAGTATTGCCGTCGGCAGCCACCTGCCAGCCGGACAGGTACACCGCTTCCAGCCCGGCCTTGGCCTGCTGCATGGCCTGGCCGGCGCTGATCGCACCGAAGGCGTTGACGTAGCCCTTCTTCGCGCTGCCATTGACCAGTTCCCACAGGCGCTCGGCGCCGCGCTTGGCCAGGGTGTACTCCGGCTGCACGCTGCCGCGCAGGCGCACCACGTCGGCGGCGCTGTAGCTGCGCTTCAGCCCCTTCCAACGCGGGTTGGTATCCCAGTCCTGCTGCAGGGCGTCGATCTGTTGCTGGTAGGTGCTCATCGTGTCGTCCTCAAGTCGAATGCGTACGTAGGGGGAAGTCGGGTCAATCGATCTGCCGGTAAGCCGGCAGGGTCAGGAACTCGGCCAGGGTGTCGGCGCGGCTGAGCTGGTCGAGCAGGCCGATGGCCTGGGTGATGCGGCCGCCACCGGGCAGTGCGGAGGTGTCGCCGAGGCGCGCCGGCAGCGCGCGCAGGGTGCTGTCCAGCAGCGCGAGGTCGATCGCGGTGCCGTCATCCAGATGCTGGTTGCCGGCATGCAGCCACTGCCAGATCTGGCTGCGGCTGATTTCGGCGGTGGCCGCGTCTTCCATCAGGTTGTGGATGGGCACGCAGCCGTTGCCGTCCAGCCAGGCGGCCAGATAACGCACGCAGACTTCGACGTTGTTCTCGAAGCCGGCACGGGTGACGGTGCCGCTGCATGGGGCGATCAGTTCATCGCGGCTGGCCTGCACGTCACGGCGCAGCACGTGGTGCTGGTTGGGGCCGGACATGTGCTCGTCGAAGATGGCACGCGCCACCGGGATCAGCGCCGGGTGTGCCACCCAGGTGCCGTCGTGGCCGGCGGTGACTTCGCGCAGCTTGTCGGCGCGCACCCGCGCCATCGCCTGCTCGTTGGCAGCGGCGTCGTGGTTGATCGGGATCTGCGCGGCCATGCCGCCCATCGCATGTGCGCCACGGCGATGGCAGGTCTTGATCAGCAGTTCCGAATAGGCCTTCAGGAACGGCTGGGTCATGGTCACCTGGCCGCGCTCGGGCAGCACCTTGTCGCGGTGACGGCGGAAGGTCTTCAGATAGGAAAAAATGTAATCCCAGCGACCGCAGTTCAGGCCGACGATGCGGTCGCGCAGCACGTACAAGATCTCGTCCATCTCGAACACCGCCGGCAGCGTCTCGATCAGCACGGTGACCTTGATCTGCCCCTGCGGCAGGCCCAGCATGCCCTCGATGTGCGACAGCGCGGTCTCCCACAGCGCCGCCTCTTCCATCGACTGCAGCTTGGGCAGGTAGAAGTAGGGGCCGCGGTCCTTGTCCATCAGTGTCTGCGCGTTGTGGAAGGCAAACAGCGCCGCATCGAACAGGCCGCCGGCAATCGGCTGGCCGTCGATCAGCACGTGCTTCTCGTCCAGGTGCCAGCCACGCGGGCGCACGATCAGCACTGCCTGCTCGTCGAACGGACGCAGCGTGTAGTGCTTGCCCGGCCCCTTGGCGGTGGCCGGCGCAGTGAAATCCAGGTCACCGCGCACCGCCGCCTTCATCGTCTGCTGGCCGGCCAGCACATTGCGCCAGGTCGGCGAGGTCGAATCCTCGAAGTCGGCCATGAACACCTTGGCGCCGGAGTTCAGCGCATTGATGACCATCTTCGGGTCGGTGGGCCCGGTGATCTCGACGCGGCGGTCCTGCAGCGCGGCCGGGATCGGCGCCACGCGCCAGTCCTCCTCGCGGATGGCGCGGGTATCGGCGCGGAAATCCGGCAGGCCGCCCTGGTCGAAGAAGGCCTGGCGCTCGCGGCGGGCCGCCAAGCGTGCCTGCCGGCCCGGCTCGACCGCCCGGTGCAGCGATACGAGCAGGCCCAGCACGCCGGCCGGCAGCAGCGCGGACTGGCCGGCCAGCTGGGTGGTCAGGGTGATACCCGGGGTCGGGCGGGCGGACTGCTGGGCAACGACTGCGTGGGCGACGGCGGACATCGGAGGTACCTGCGTATGTCGGGGACTCCAACGTGCCGCCGCAGGGAGGTATTTAACAAAACAGTTTTTGCAATGTTATCTATAAATTGTGCTAATACTGATATCGTCATGCCAACCAAGACGCCCGTAACCCCGCGTTTTTCCTACAAGTCTGATCGGCTCAAGCCGCTGCGGGCGTTCCTGCAGACGGTGCGTCTGGGCTCGGTTTCGCGTGCCTCGGAAGCGCTTTTTGTCAGCCAACCGGCGGTGAGCCTGCAGCTGCAGGCGCTGGAACGGGAACTGGGGGTAGTGCTGTTCGAGCGCAGCGGGCGCCGACTGGTGCCTACCCGCGAGGGTCAGCTGCTGTACGACATGGCCCAGCCGCTGGTCGAAAGCCTGGACGGGCTGCTGCCGCGATTCCGCGAGAAGGTCAGCGGGCTGGATGCCGGCGAGCTCAATATCGCCGCAAATTCGTCAACCATCCTGTATCTCCTGCCCAAGATCGTCGAAAACTTCCGCCAACAGCACCCGGATGTGCGCCTGACCCTGCACAACGCGATCAGTGCCGACGGCACCGACCTGCTGCGCAGCGACGCCGCCGACCTGGCCATCGGCTCGATGATGGATGTGCCCGCCGACCTCAGCTACGCACCGGTCTACCGTTTCGAGCAGGTGCTGATCACGCCGCCCGACCACCCGCTGGCGAAGAAAAAGAACCTGACGCTGGAAGACCTGTCGCCGTGGCCGCTGATCCTGCCGCCGCGCCGGCAGATCACCTGGCGGCTGGTTGACCTGGTGTTCCAGCAACACCGCGTGCCGTATACGGTGGCGCTGGAAGTAGGCGGCTGGGAGGTGATCAAGCAATACGTGGCAATGGGCATGGGCATCAGCATCGTCACTGCCCTGTGCCTGAACGACAGCGATCGCGACAAGCTGGCGACGCGGGCGATGAGCGATTACTTCCCCTCGCGCAGCTATGGCGTGGTGGTGCGCCGCGGCAAGGTGTTGTCGCCGCAGGCCCGCGCGTTTGTGGAGCTGATCCAGCCGGACCTGTTTGCGCCGCGGCAGTACGACGATACCGGGCATTCGGAGCGTTAGGTTTTTTGGTTTTGCCCTTGAGCCGTCATTCCCGCACAGGCGGGGCTTTCAACCAACGTATGTTGGGTCATCGCTCCCGCTTCTGCCCGGCTCTGGCCTTTGCCCTGGCCCCCTCACCCCCCGCATGGAGCGATCCCCACCTACGCGGGGATGACGAACTGATGGTTGGTCGGTAAGGCCTTCGCAGCCTAGACTGCCGCGATGTCCCTGGAACTCCGCCACCTGCGCTATTTCCTGGCCGTCGCCGACACCCTGCACTTCGGCCGTGCCGCCGAGCGCCTGGGCATGTCGCAACCGCCGCTCAGCCAACAGATCCGGCAACTGGAGAACCTGCTTGGCGCGCAGTTGTTCGTACGCAGTCACCGCCGCGTGCAACTCACGCCCGCTGGCGAGGTGTTGCTGGACCAGGCGCGCGACATCCTGCAGCGCGTGGACAAGGCGGTGGACACGGTACAGCGTGCGCAACGTGGCGAGAGCGGCGAACTGCGTATCGGCCTGACCCGCGCCACACCGCTGTCGCCGCAGATACCGCGCGCGATCTTCAGCTACCGCCAGCAGCACCCGCAGGTGCAGATGCAGCTGCGCGAGATGAACAGCCTGCGCCAGATCGAGGCCCTGCTTGCCGACGAACTGGACGTAGGCATCATCCGCAAGCGCGTGCTGCCGGACGAACTGGTGGCACAGCATCTGTTTGATGACCCACTGGCGCTGGTGGTACATGCCAGCCACCCGGCGCTGCGTGGCAAGGACCCCGCGAGCGCGCGCCTGTCGCTGAAGCAATTCGCACTCGACCCGTTTGTCGGCTTCTCACGCGACTCGGGTGCAGGCATCCACGACCATGTGATCACCCTGTGCCGCAACGCCGGTTTCAGCCCGCGCATCGTGCAGGAAGCCGGCGAGTCATCGACCTTGATCAGTCTGGTCGCGGCCGGGCTGGGCGTCTGCGTGCTGCCCGCCTCCTGCAGCCACATCCAGGTGGAGGGCGCGTGCTTTGTCGCACTGGCAGACCGTGGCGCGGCGTCGGAGATCCAGCTGGCGCGGCGGCGTGAAGCGGTGACGCCGTTGTTGCGGCAATTCATTGCGTTGTTGCGGCAGGGGGTAGCTGGGTAACTGGCAGGGTGGAAGTAGAGGCAAGAACAAAGGCCAAAGCCAAAGCCAAAGCACCCCTCCCCAACCCTCCCCTGCGCTATGCGCAAGGGAGGGGGCAAAGCTCAGCCCCCTCCCTTTGCCGTAGGCAAGGGGAGGGTTGGGGAGGGGTGCTTCTTGCTTCTTGCTTCTTGCTTCTTGCTTCTTGCTTCTTGCTTCTTGCTTCTTGCTTCTTGCTTCTTGCTTCTAGCTCTCAGCCCTTCACCTCAACCAACACCAGACCCGCCCCCTGCTCCAGCCGCCGCCACAACCGCCAGGCCACACCCACACCGGCCAAGGTCAGCACCAGACAGAAACCGCACACACCCGCCCAGCCCCAGTGCGTATAGAACACGCCACCCAGCGCGCCCAGCACGCTGGAGCCCAGGTAATACGAGAACAGATACAGCGCCGACGCCTCGGCACGCAGCCCACCGGCGCGCACGCCCACCCAGCTGCTGGCCACCGAATGACCACCGAAAAATCCAAACGTCACCAAGGCGATGCCCACGGCCATCGCCAGCAGCCACGGCAGTGCCAGCAATAACGCGCCCAACAGCACCAGGCCGAACGAGAGGGCCAGCACCGGCCCGCGCCCCAGGCGATTGGCCAACTGCCCCATCCACGCCGAGCTGACGCTACCGACCAGATACACGGTGAAGATCAGCCCCACCACGGTCTGGCTCAGGCCATAAGGCGGCGCCAGCAGGTGGTAACCCAGATAGTTGTAGAGCGTCACGAACACGCCCAGCAGCAGGAAGCCGCAGGCAAACAACCAGGGCAGCGCGGCATCGCGGAACAAGCCGGCGAAACGTGCCGGCAGTTGCGCCGGCTCGGCACGCTTGGCACGGAAATGGCGCGATGCCGGCAGCTGTGTCCACAGCGCCACGCTCGCCAACAACGCAATCAGGCCGACCGCGGCGATACCGGCGCGCCAACCCCAATGATCGGCCACCACGCCGGCAATCAAGCGACCGCTCATGCCGCCGACCGCATTGCCGCCTATATACAGGCCCATCGCCAGCCCCAGCGAGCGGCTGTCCATTTCCTCGACCAGCCAGGTCATCGCAACCGCTGGCACGCCACTGAGGCTCAGGCCGAGCAGGGTACGCAGCAGCAGCAAGGTGTTCCAGTCATCGGTCAGCGCGGTGCCCAGCGTCAGCAAGGCGGAAGCCAGCAGCGAAGCCACCATCACCGGGCGCCTGCCAATGCGGTCGGAGACCGTGCCCGCCACCAGCATCGATACCGCCAACACGCCGGTGCTTACCGACAAGGCCAAGGCACTGCCGCCGGCGCTGATGCCGAAGTGGCTGCTGAAGCCCGGCAGCAGCGGCTGCACGCAGTACAGCACACCAAAGGTGGCAAAGCCGGCCATGAACAAGGCCAGCACCGCACGCCGAAACTCGGGCGTGCCCTGGCGGATGTGCGGGAGTTCAGCTGCCGTGTTCGGCGGAGTGATCGGGGCCAGCGATTGGTTGCAGGCTGGCGTTTTGCCGGGTTCGCGTTGCATTGCTTCCTGGCCTGTAACGGCAGGCCGGTTTATTGGAGATGCGGCAAGCTTGAACCTGCGGATCGAGTCGATCCATAACCTGCTGTGTACGGATTAATATTTAAAACGTATTAATTCAGCATCTGCAGTGCCGCAGTGCTTTGAACAAGCATCGAAGCACATCCCTTCTCCCGCCTGCGGGGTTAAGAACAAGCGCTTACGAGCCAAAGGCTCGTGACTGTTCGTACGCCCCGCGTGCTACGCGGGGCTGGGGCGCGGAGCGAGGTGCCCCGCAGGGGCGGATGAGGGGGCTTTGGGCTTTAGCTATTGATCGTGATTTTCCAGCTAGAAGCTTCCCCTCACCCCAACCCCTCTCCCGCAAGCGGGAGAGGGGCTTTAGCAAAAGCAATGGCAGGTGCTTCGCACCTCAGCAACCACAGCCCTTCCAACCCGGCTGCTTGCTGGTCTGGCCGATGCCCGGGTTGAAGGTATTGCTCGGGTCCAGCTGCTGGTAGAACTGCGCCAGCGCCGGCTTGGCCGGATACAGGTGGCCGACATTGTGCTCGGCCGGGTACTCGGCGCCGCGCTCATCCAGCAGCTTCCACATCGCATGCTCGATCGCCATCGGGTCTTCGCCCTTGCGGGCGATGTAGTCCTGGTGGAATACATGGCACAGGAAGTGGCCGTAATAGAGTTTGTGCAGCAAGCGCGCATCCAACTCGGCCGGCAGCTGCTCGAACCAATCGCGGTCGTCGCGGCGCAGGGCGATGTCCAGTGCGACGATGTCCTGTACCTGCGCACGATGCACTTCGCGGTAACGCACCGCCGCGCCAGCCACTGCGAACCGGTGCAGGAAGGCCTTGCGCCCTTCGTCCGGCGTGCAGTGGAAGTAGCCGCCTTCATGCCCGGCGAAGAAGCCGCGCAACCACTGCTCGGTCGCCGCCGCATCCTGTGCGGAAACCTTGACCAGCAAGTGGTGCTCATAGCGCTGGCGGAACTCGCCCATGCGCTTGGGAAGATGCGATGGCAACAGTCCGGTCAGCAGCTGCAGCGCGTGATCGGTGACTCCGCGCAGCCCCAAACGTTCGAACCAACCATCGACCCGGCTTTTCAACGCGAATGCCGCCGGTACCCGCGCGGTGCCGAGCTTGTCGATCAGCAGGAAGGTGTCCTTGCCGTAGCGCTCGCCAATGTCATAGGCGACGCGGTGGATGTACTCGCCGGAGATCGGCAGGCGCTCGAAGCCGGTCAGCAGCTGGCGGCGAATCGCGGTGAGGCTTTCGGTGCTGTTGCTGCCGATATAGAACACCTCGGCCGCTTCCTTGGCGAAGGTATCCAGGCGCACCGCGAATACAGCTAGCTTGCCAGCCGAACCCGCGGCTTCGTAATGACGGCTGGGGTCGGCGTTGAAGCGCGCCGGCGTTGTCGCATCCACTTGCCGCACCTGCTCGGCATAGCGGGGATCGGAGCCGGCGCGGTCACCATCGTTGCGCACATCGCCAGGCTGGTAATCGCCAGCCTGCAAGCGCTGCAGAATTTCCTCCGGGCTGTCGCCCAGCGCGATACCCAGGTGATTGACCAACTGCAACTGGCCGGCCCCATCCACCTGCGCATACAGCGCCATCTCGGTATAGGCCGGACCGCGCCGCACCAGCGAGCCACCGGAGTTGTTGCAGACACCGCCCAGCACCGAGGCGCCGATGCACGAAGAACCAATCACCGAATGCGGCTCGCGCCCAAGCGGTGCCAGCGTCTGTTCGAGTCGGTCCAAGGTAGCGCCGGGCAGGCACAGCACCTGCCGCCCTTCATCGAGCAACTGCACGCCGGTCAGGCGCAGCGTACTGATCAGCACGATCGGCCGCCCGTAGTCATTGCCGTCCGGCGTCGAGCCCCCGGTCAAGCCGGTATTGGCCGCCTGCAGGATGATCGCCGCCCCGCCCTGCACGGCTGCCTGCAGAGCGCGCCACATCTCCAGCAAGGTCCCTGGGCGCACCACGGCCAGCACAGCACCGTCACCGAAGCGGTAACCCTTGCGGAAGCGACGTGTTGCCTTGTCGCCAGTCAGCACATGGGCGTCACCAACGGCGCTGCGCAGCTGTGCCAACAGTGCTTCGTTCGCACTCATGCCAGGTTGACCAGCGAATCGCGGCCGATGTCGGCAATGCGACGTGCGCCGGTCAGCGTCATCGCCACACGCATTTCCTTGGCGATCAGGTCCAGCAGGTTGGCCACGCCGGTCTCGCCCTGCGCAGCAAGTGCGTAGACGAAGGCACGACCGAGCAGCACGCTGTCAGCACCGAGTGCGAGCATGCGCACCACATCCAGACCGGTGCGGATACCGGAGTCGGCAAGAATCTTCAGATCGCCCTGCACCGCGTCTGCAATCGCCGGCAAGGCGCGTGCGGTGGACAACACGCCATCGAGCTGGCGACCGCCATGATTGGACACCACGATGCCATCGGCGCCAAAGCGCACTGCATCGCGTGCATCATCCGGGTCCAGGATGCCCTTGATCACCATCGGCCCTTTCCAGAATTCGCGAATCCACTCCAGGTCCTTCCACGAAATCGACGGGTCGAAGTTGTTGCCCAGCCAACCGATGTAATCCTCCAGCCCGGTCGGGCTGCCGCGATAGGCGGAGATGTTGCCAAGATCATGCGGACGGCCGAACAGGCCTACGTCCCAGGCCCAGCGTGGATGCGTCATCGCCTGGCCGATGCGGCGGATGCCGGCATTCGGGCCACTCATGCCCGAATGGGCGTCGCGGTAGCGCGCGCCCGGCACCGGCATGTCGACGGTGAACACCAGCGTGGTGACGCCGGCAGCCTGCGCGCGCTCCAGCGCGTTGCGCATGAAGCCGCGGTCGCGCAATACATACAGCTGGAACCACATCGGTCGTTTGATCGCCGGCGCCACCTCTTCGATCGGGCATACCGACACCGTCGACAACGTGAACGGAATGCCGCGGCTGTCCGCGGCACGCGCCGCCTGCACTTCACCGCGACGTGCATACATGCCGGTCAGGCCGACCGGTGCCAGCGCAACCGGCATTGCCAGCTTCTCGCCGAACAGCTCGGTTTCCAGGCTGAGCTCGGACATGTCGCGCAGGATGCGCTGGCGCAGCGCGATGTCGGACAGGTCGGAAACATTGCGTTTGAGCGTGTGTTCGGCATACGCGCCGCCATCGATGTAGTGGAACAGGAACGGCGGCAGACGACGCTTCGCGGCCGCACGGTAATCGGTGGAGGCGGAGATGATCATGGGTCAACCGTGGGGGGAAGGAAGCCGCGAAGCGCGGGCACGCCGCGCCTCGTCTTCATCGAGCGTGCGCAGGGTCGTGTGCACGAACTCAAGATGGGTATGCGCTGCGACACGCGCACGCTCTGGATCGCCGGCCAATACCGCATCCATCATTTCGCGGTGCTGGTCGGACAAGGGGGAAAACGTCGTCGATGCGGTGTAAAGCTTTTCGCGGCTCTGCGAGATGTTGGTCTGCAGCAGCTCGAACAGGCCACGCATCACCTGCAACAGCACCAGATTGTGCGAGGCCTCGGCGATGGACAGGTGGAAGGCGGCATCGGCGCGCGCTTCGCCGCCCGGATCGTCCTTGCCATGCGCGTCCATCATGGTCTGGAAGGCCTGCGCGATGCGTGCGCGGTCCTCATCGGTAGCCCGTAGCGCCGCATGCCAGGCGGTGGCGCCTTCCAGCGCGTGGCGGATCTCCAGCACGTCGAAACGGTATTCCGGATCGCCCTGGAACAACGGCAGGTAAGGCACCAGCGGCTCATCCAACGCCTGCCGCGCACGTGCTGCCGGCTCGGCCACATAGGTGCCACCGCCAACCCGCGCCACCAGCAGGCCCTGGCTGCCAAGCTGGGCAATCGCCTCGCGCAGCGCCGTGCGCGAGACCCCGAGCTGCACCGCCAGTGCGCGCTCGGAAGGCAGCCGGTCACCCGGCTGCAGTTGTTGTTCGTCCACCAGCACGCGCAGCTGCGCGGCCACCTTGTCGGAAATACGCTGCGTACTCATGCCGACATTGTGGCCCGAAGCTGCCCGGCGTTGGCGGATGCGCGCGGCCATGGCTCAGGGAATCATCCAGGTCAGCCAATAGGCCTGCGCGGTAGTGATCAGACCGACCATTACCGTGAAGATCAGGCTGTGCTTGACGGTGAAGCGGAACAGGTCCGATTCCTTGCCGGCCAGGCCCACCGCCGCACAGGCAATGGCGATGGACTGCGGCGAGATCATCTTGCCGGTGACGCCGCCGGTGGTATTGGCCGCAACCAGCAACACCTCGGACACACCGATCTGCTGCGCGGTAGTCGCCTGCAAGGCCGAGAACAAGGCATTGGACGAAGTATCCGAGCCGGTCAGGAACACGCCCAACCAGCCCAGGAACGGCGAGAAGAACGTGAATGCCTTGCCGGTATGCGCAAGCGCCAAGGCCAATGTTGCCGACAAGCCGGAGTAGTTGGCGATGAAGGCGAAGGCCAGCACCATGCCGATGGAATAGATCGGCATCTTCAGTTCATTGACGGTCTCAGCGAAGGTGCGCACCGCCGCACGTACCGGCATGCGCAGGTAGAGGATGGCGATCACCGCGGCCAGCATGATCGCAGTGCCGGTGGCCGAGATGGCATCAAACTTGTACACGGCCTCGTAGGCGGTGGGCGCGTTGACGATCGGCGGCATCTTCTGCACCAGCTGGTCCAGGCCCGGTACCGGCAGCTTCAACACCCAGCTTTCCAGCGGGCCACCGGCGGCGAACAAGGCCTTGAACGGCTTGATGCTCCACAGCGTCACCATCGCGGTGAGGATCAGGAATGGCGACCACGCCTTGGCGATCTGGCCGGCGCTGTAACGCGGTGCAGCCGATGCCTGCGCGGCCGCCTCGGCGCTGGCGTCGGTCTCGAAGCGGAAGATGCGCTTGGGCTGCCAACGGCGCAGGAACAGCGTCAGGCACACCAGCGATGCCAGCGAGGCGGTGATGTCCGGCAGCTCCGGACCGATGAAGTTGGAGGTCAGGTACTGCGCGATGGCGAAGGAGCCACCGGCAACCAGCACCGCCGGCCAGGTTTCCTTGATGCCGCGCCAGCCATCCATGATGGCCATGATCCAGAACAGCACGATGATGGTCAGGAACGGCAGCTGGCGGCCGGCCATCTGCCCGATCTCGAACGCATCCAGGCCGGTGACCTGGCCGGCGACGATGATGGGGATACCCATCGCACCGAAAGCTACCGGCGCAGTGTTGACGATAAGACACAGGCCGGCGGCATACAGCGGCTTGAAGCCCAGCCCGACCAGCAACGCGGCGGTGATCGCCACCGGTGCGCCAAATCCTGCGGCACCTTCGAGGAAGGCGCCGAAGGCGAAGCCGACCATCAGCATCTGCAGGCGCTGGTCTTCGGTCACCGACAGGATCGACGCGCGGATGATCGCGAACTGCCCGGTCTTGACCGATACCTTGTACAGGAACACTGCGCCGATGATGATCCAGGCAATCGGCCACAGCCCGTACAGGAAGCCGAACCCGGCTGCACCCAAAGCCTGCGAAACGGGCATGCGATAGAACAGCAGCGCCACTGCCAGCGCGATGGCGACGGTGATGGTGCCGGCCAGCCAGCCCTTCATGCGCAGCACCGCCAGCGCAACGAAGAAGAAAGCGATCGGCAACAGCGCGATCAGGCTGGACAGCCAGAGGTTGCCAGCGGGGTCGTACAGTTGTTCCCAGGGCTGCATGCAGATTCTCGTCAAAGGCGAAAGGCGGCCCACCCGCAGGTGGCGTGGCGGTGGTCGCGAATATCGGTATTACCAATATTCAATCATTCCGACCAACGAACCGCGATTGAATCGCCGTTGCCGCGAAGATCCTATTAGACCATAGGGTTAGTGACTGTCTCTTATACACATCTGACGCTGCCGACGACGGA
>NZ_JBXFWM010000053.1:0-30873 GCF_056856655.1 Stenotrophomonas sp. STEN033 | reverse complement strand
CTTCGTGCGTGTGTTTGGGGGGTGGCTGCTTTCCGCCCGGGGCCTCGCGGGGCCCCCCACTACAGGTGAGGCTTCATGCCGAGCATGGCTCGGCACTACAGGTGAGGCTTCATGCCGAGCATGGCTCGGCACTACAGGGCCGCTGCTGCTCAGATCAGAGACTTCACCCGGTACAGCGCTTCCAGCGCCTGCTTCGGTGTCAGCTCATCCGGATCGATCGCCTGCAGTGCATCCAGAGCCGCTGAGTTCGGCGCGGCAAACAGACCAAACTGCTGCGGCGCATCCAGGGCCTGTGGAGCCATCGCCGCGCTCTGGGTTTCACCGCCGCGCTGTTCAAGCTCGGCCAGACGGCGGCGCGCCTGCGCTACCGTCGACTTGGGCAGGCCGGCCAGTGCAGCTACCTGCAAACCAAAGCTGCGGTTGGCCGGGCCGTCCTTCACTGCGTGCATGAACACCAGGGTGTCGCCGTGTTCCACCGCATCCAGATGCACGTTGGCGATGCCGCTGGCGCCGCCTTCGTGGCTCTCGTCGGCCAGCGCGGTCAGCTCGAAGTAGTGGGTGGCGAACAAGGTGTAGCAGCGGTTCTGGTAAGCCAGGTGGCGGGCCACCGCGTCGGCCAGGGCCAGGCCGTCATAGGTGGAGGTGCCGCGGCCGATTTCGTCCATCAACACCAGCGAGTGCGCGCTGGCGTGGTGCAGGATGTAGCTGGTCTCGGCCATTTCCACCATGAAGGTGGATTGGCCCTTGGCAAGGTCGTCGCCGGCGCCGATGCGGGTCAGGATGCGGTCGATCGGGCCGATCACCGCACGGCTGGCCGGCACGAAGCTGCCGATATGCGCCAGCAGCACGATCAGTGCGTTCTGCCGCATATAGGTCGACTTACCGCCCATGTTCGGGCCGGTGATGACCAGCATGCGGCGGTCCGGGTGCAGGTCCAGGTCATTGGGCTCGAACGGTGCTTCGCGCACTGCTTCCACCACCGGGTGGCGGCCGCGCTCGATGCGCAGGCAGGCGTCTTCCTGCAGTTCCGGCTGCGCCCAGTCCAGTGCCTGCGCGCGCTCGGCGAATGCAGCCAGCACGTCCAGCTCGCTCAAGGCACCGGCACAGCGCTTCAAGGGCTCCAACTGCTCGCCGACGATGTCGAGCAGGCCTTCGTACAGCAGCTTTTCGCGGCTGAGCGAGCGCTCGCGTGCCGACAGCACCTTGTCCTCGAAGTTCTTCAACTCCTCGGTGATGTAGCGCTCTGCATTGGTCAGGGTCTGGCGGCGGGTGTAGTGCACCGGTGCCTTGTCGGCCTGGCCCTTGCTGATCTCGATGTAATAGCCATGCACGCGGTTGTAGCCGACCTTCAAGGTGGCGATGCCGCTGGCCTGGCGCTCGCGCGCCTCCAGGTCGATCAGAAACTGGTCGGCATGGGTGGACAGGCGGCGCAGCTCGTCCAGCTCGGCGTCGTAGCCTTCGGCGATCACGCCGCCGTCGGACAGTTTCAGCGGCGGCTGTTCGGCAATGGCGCTGGCCAGCAGGTGCGCGCTTTCATAGTGCGAGCCCAGCTCGGCGCGCAACTGCTGCAGGCGCGGCGAATCCAGCGTGTCCAGCTGCGCGTTGATGGCCGGCAATAGGCCCAGGCCATCACGCAGGGTGGAGAAATCGCGCGGCCGCGCCGAGCGCAGTGCCATGCGGGTCAAGATACGTTCGATATCGCCAAGCGCGCGGAAGCTGTCGCGCAGGTCGGCATCGGCGCCGCGATCGATCAGAGTGGCTACGGCATGGTGGCGTTGCTGCAGCACGTTGCGCAGGCGCAACGGGCGGTGCAGCCAGCGCCGCAGCAGGCGCCCGCCCATCGGCGAGACCGTGCTGTCGAGCACGCCGAGCAAGGTGTTGCGGGTGTCGCCATCAACGCGCGTATCCAGCTCCAGATGACGGCGGGTGGCGGCATTCATCGCGATCGCTTCACCAGCGTTCTCCATCGCGATGGCGGTCAGGTGCGGCAGGCGCTGCTTCTGGGTTTCCTCGACATAGCCGAGCAGGGCGCCGGCGGCCCCGGTGGCGCGCGGCTTGTCGTCAATGCCGAAGCCGCTCAGGTCGTGCAGCTTGAAGAAGTTCAGCAGGTGGCGACGACCACTGTCGGCGTCGAACAGCCACGGTGCTCGGCGGCGCACGCCGCTGCGGTGGCGCAGGAATTCGGGCCAGTTCTCTTCGTCGGGCACCAGCAGTTCGGCCGGTTCCAGCCGGGCCAGTTCGGCTTCCAGCGCGTCGTCGTTGTCTACTTCATTGACCAGGAAGCGACCGCCGGCCAGATCGGCCCAGGCCAGGCCGTAGCCGGCCTTGCTGCGCGACAGCGCCATCAGCAAGGTATCGCGGCGTTCGTCCAGCAGGGCCTCGTCGGTGACGGTGCCGGGGGTGACCACGCGCACTACCTTGCGTTCGACCAGGCCTTTGGCCAAGGCCGGGTCGCCGATCTGCTCGCAGATCGCCACCGACTCGCCGACTGCCACCAGCCGCGCCAGATAGCCTTCGAAGGAATGCACCGGCACGCCGGCCATCGGGATCGGCGCACCGCCGGAGCTGCCGCGCTGGGTCAGGGTGATATCGAGCAGGCGCGCGGCCTTGCGCGCGTCGTCATAGAACAGTTCGTAGAAATCGCCCATCCGGAAGAACAGCAGCAGGTCCGGGTACTCGGACTTGGCTGCGAAGAACTGCTTCATCAACGGGGTATGTTCGGGCTTCTTCTCGGTCACGCGGGTTCCACTTCCATTGCCGGGCAGGGGGCTGCCACAAAGGCAACATTGTAGGGGCTGACCCGGCGCAGCACGAACCGTCGGCGTGGGAACTATCCGTGCCCGGCTGTCGCTCCCTTGCCGGCCTGCAGCATCCGCTGGCGGAAGAAGGGATACAGGGCCGCGCTGAACAGGACCGCGACGGTGGCATAGGCCAGCAACTGGGTGTCTGCGCCGAGCAGCGCGTAGAGGCAGTAAACCACCGCTGCGGCGGCGGTGAACAGGCAGGCGGCGCGCATCCATCCCTGTTCACCGCGTTCCAGCGTGGAACAGATCAGTGCACCCGCCGAGAACAGATAGGGGATGATGGTCAGCAATACGGCGATGTTGGTCAGCTGATCAAATTGGCGGGCCAGGGTAGGCGAGGAGGTGGCCAGCAGCAGCGCGCTCATCAGTACCGCCACGATCATCAGGCCGGCGCCGGGCATGCCGTGCTTGTTGAGTCGGCAGAACACCCGGGGGAACAGACCATCCTCGGCTGCCGCCTTCGCCGATTGGCCGACCAGCAGCATCCAGCCGCCCAGCGCGCCGGCCGATTTGAGGATCGCGCACAATGCGATCACCAGCATGCCCCAAGGGCCGATCATCAACTGCGCGACATCGGCAAACGGTGCCGAGGAGTCGCGCAGCTGTGCCATTGGCACGATGCCCATGATCACCAGCGAGCAGATGATGTAGATCACTGCCGCCAGCGCCAAGCCAAGCAGGGTGGCCAGTGGGATGTTGCGCTTGGGGTTGTCGATCACATCGGCCGATACCGCCGCGCTTTCCACTCCCATGAACGCCCACAAGGCGATGGAGGCACTGCGGGAGATGGCGGCGCTGTCCCCCATGCCGCTGACGTTCCAGCCGGCGCTGAACAGTGCTGGATCGAACCACCACCAACCGAACACGGCGATGCCCAGTATCGGGATCAGGGCCAGCAGCAAGGTGCCGGTCTCCAGCGCGCCGATCCAGCGGGCACCGCGTGCATTGGCCAGGCTCAGCAGCCAGATCACGGCGAGGGTGAAGCCCAATCGCGGATGGACGTCCTGCAGCCACGGCCACAAGTGGCTCAGGTAGCCGGTTACCACCAGGGCGATGGCGACATTGCCGATCCAGTTGCCGAACCAATAGGCGTAATTGCTGACAAAGCCGATGTAATTGCCGAAGGCGTCGCGCGCGTAGGCATAGGGGCCGCCGGGCTGCGGATCGAGTTGTGACAGGCGGGCGAACACCAGCCCCAGGGCGATGGCGCCAGCGGTGGCGATCAGCCAGCCCAACGAGGAGATGCTGCCGACGGTGGCCAGATTGGCCGGCAGCAGGAATACCCCGGTGCCGATCATGTTGCCGGCAACCAGCATGGTCGCCATGGTCAGGCCCATCTTCTTCGGGGCGGGTGAGCTCATGTCCAGGCCGGGTCGGAAGTGAAGTCGATGGTCAGCCAGAAGCGTCCCGAGCGTGCATCCAGCTGCGATGCGATTTCATCGCGCAGGCGGTCGACATCACCGATGCAGCCGAGCTGGGTATCGGGCCTGGTCAGGATATGGATTTCGACAAACTGCATGCGGCCGATCTTGGCGACGTGGCTGGTGAAGCCTTCGAAGTGATGCCTGGCGACGAACGCCTGCATCACCTGTTGCACGAGTTGGTCCAGTTCGCTGGGGGCTACCTGCAGGACTTCGCGCGCGGCTTTCCATGCGCCAAGCAAGGGCACTGGTAGCGTCGCCAAAGCGATACAGGCCAGCACCAAGGGGTCAAGGTAGGGAATCCAGTGCTCATGCGTGCCACCGTGCAATGCCAGTGCAATGACGAACGAGAGCACCACGGCAAGGCTCATCAATCCGGTCAGCAGCCAGGCGCGTGCGTCCAGACGCAGCAGGCCGGATTGCAGTCGCCGTGCATGGCGGCCAATCCATATGGCCATTGCCAGGTCCACCACCGCCAGTAAGCCGGCCCAGATCAGGCCAGGGCCAACCCGGGTTTCGTGGCCGCCATCGCTGAAGCCGATGACCGCATTGGCCAGCGCATAGATGCAGGCCAGGCTGAGAATGGCGCCGCCCAGCGCCTCGACCATCGGCTCCAGATGCCAGAAACCGTATTGGAAGCGCGGACTCTGTTCGCGGGCCATCAGCCGCAGCACGGCCAGAGCTACCAGCGTCAACGCCACATCCACGAGGCTGTAGATGCCATCGAACAGGATGGCCTGCGAGCGGGCGAGCATGCCACCAAAGAAGCCGATCGCAGCGACCAGCACGGTCGCCGCGATGGAGAGTTTCAATACGCGTTGTTCCTGGCGGGTGCTGGTCATCTGGTTGGTCGGCGGCCCGATAGCAATGTAAGGGGAGCTAGGCTCTAAAAGCCCCTCTCCCGTTTACGGGAGAGGGGTTGGGGTGAGGGCGCTTTGAAAGCACGTGGCGCAGATTTTGATCTGAGCAGAGCGGAGCCAAAGCCAAGGCCAAAGTGCAGGAAGCCAAGAGCCAAAGGCTCTCCTCATCTGCGCCTGCAGGGCACCTCGTTCCGCGCCCCGGCCCCGCGTAGCACGCGGGGCGTACGAACAGGCACGGGACTTTGGCTCGCACACGCCTGTTCTCAACCCCGCGAGCGGGAGAAGGGAAGGCATGTATTGCTTTTGCTTCGGGGTCAAACCTTCAGAACCTCCACCCGATAACTCGGCTTCTCCCCGCTGTTGTCGATGATCAAGCCATGCACATCCGATTCAAACCCCGGGAAGCGTGCATTCTGTTCGCGGGCGATGCGCAGCGATTGGATGATGGGATCGTCGCTGGCGCCGAAACGCTCGCCCGGCATGATGGTCGGAATGCCAGGCGGGTAGGGCACCAGCATGGTGCCGGCAACGCGGCCGCTGAGCTGGTCGATGTCCACCCGCTCGATCTCACCACGCACCAGATGGTTATAGGCTTCGGCCGGTGTGATCACCGGCTCCGGCAGCTCCACGTACATCTCGCGCATCACCTCGGCTACGCGGAACTCGCGGTTGAACTCATGCAGGGCTGCACAGAGATCGCGCAGGCCCCAACCGACGTAGGCAGCGGCATTGTCTTCGAGCAGGCTGGGCAGTGATTGGCTCAGCGGTGCGTTGGCATCGTACAGGTCCTTGAATGCCAGCAACTCGGTGACCAGGGTGCTCCACTTGCCCTTGGTGATGCCCATCGAGAACAGGAACAGCACCGAGTACAGGTTGGTCTTCTCCACGGTAATGCCGCGCGACCACAGGAATTTGCTGAGAATTGCCGCAGGTATTCCCAGTTTTCCCATCTCGCCGTCCATCGACAGGCCGGGTGTCAGCAAGGTGACCTTTACCGGATCGATGAGCACATAGTCATCGGCGAGGTTGTCGAAGCCGTGCCAGCGCGCATCCGGGCGCAGGTACCAATCGGGGCGCGAGGTGACCATCGGCTTGCTGCTGTCGCCCTTGGCCAGGGTGCGCTCCACGCCGTCGGGCTGCCAGACCTTGAACCACCAGTCATCGCGGCCCAGATCCTCACTGACGTGCAGCATTGCACGGCGGAAGGCGACGGCCTCATCGTGCATTTCCTGCACCAGGGATTTACCCGCGTCACCTTCCATCATCTTGGAGGCGACATCGCAGGCGGCGATGATGCCGTAGTGCGGGCTGGTGGAGGTGTGCATCATGAAGGATTCGTTGAAGCGTTCCGCATCCAGTTCGCGGGTAGCGGCATTGCGCACGTGGATCATCGAGGCCTGCGAGAACGCGGCCAGCAACTTGTGCGTGGAGTGGGTGGTGAAGATGATGGCGTCCTGCTCACGCGGCTTGCCCTTGGCCATGCCGTAGTGGTTCTCGTAGAAGGGATGGAACGCGGCATAGGCGTACCAGGCTTCATCGAAATGCAGGAAGTCCACCGCGGTGCCCAGGTTGTCGGCGATCTTCTCGGCGTTGTAGCAGAGCCCGTCATAGGTGGAGTTGGTGACCACCGCAATGCGCGGTTTCACCCCGGGCTTGGCGGCCTTGCTGGCCAGGGGGTTGGCCTGGATCATCTTCTGCAGGGCCTCGCCGGAGAACTGGTCCAGGCTGATCGGCCCGATGATGCCGTGGGCATTGCGGCTGGGGGTAAAGTACACCGGGATGCCGCCCGTCATGATAAGTGCGTGCAGCAGCGACTTGTGACAGTTGCGGTCGACGAACACGATGTCACCCCGCGCCACCGTGCCATGCCAGACGATCTTGTTGGCGGTGGAGGTGCCATTGGTGACAAAGAAGGTATGGTCGGCGCCGAAATTGCGCGCCGCCTCGGTTTCGGCATCACGGATCGGACCGGTGTGGTCGAGCAGTGAGCCGAGCTCCGGCACCGAAATGGACAGATCGCTGCGCAGGGTGTTCTCGCCGTAGAACTGATGCAGTGCACGGCCAACGGGCGACTTGGTGAAGGCGACACCGCCGGCATGGCCGGGGGTATGCCAGGAGTAGTTGGATTGGGCCGAGTGATGGATCAGCGCCTTGAAGAACGGTGGCAGCAGCTTGGCCATGTAGTCGTCGGCCGCGCGCATCACTTGCCTGGCGATGAAGCTCTTGGTGTCTTCGAACAGGAAGATGTAGCCGTGCACGAACTTGAGCAGCTTGCTCGGTATCTTCTCGATGGTGCGGCGTTCGCCGTAGAGGAATACCGGCAAATCGGCGCGGCGCTGGCTCTGCTCGCGCAGGAAGGCGAGCAGGCGTTGGAACTGGTCGTCATCGTCCTCGGTGCCGTCGATGGAAATCAGTACCGCCGAGGCGGCCACGTAGGTGCGTGCGCCGGCGCGGGCATCGTCCAGGTTCAGGCCGGTGAGTACACGCTGGTCGCTCTTGCGCAGCTCTTCGGCGAGGGCGCGGATAAGGATGCCGGCGATACGCGGCGATTCGTAGTCGGCATCGATGATGACGATCGGGTAGTCGAGTGATTTGAAGTACATGGTGTTGTTCCTGTCTACCGAGCGGGGGATCAGTTCGTGCTGGCACGGGCGGTGCCAGTCGGAGTGAATTTGGCCAGGCGCTGCTTGCGGCGCTCATCGCTGAAGAATGGATAGAACACGGTGATGAACAGTACGAACAGGAAGGCGTACTGGACGATGCTGCCGGAGGAGCCATAGATGGCCCACAGGCAGTAGACGACGGTGATGCTGGTCAGTACCCAGAACGCACCGGTGTGGGCGATGGTATGCGAGCGTTCCACCACGAAGTAGCACGCCACGCAGGAATAGATGTAAGGCAGCAAGGTCAATACCACCGCCGCGGACGTGATCACGTCGAACTGGGCGGACGCGGTCTCCGAGGTCGATGTGATCAGCACCGCAATCGTCATCAGCACGGCAACGATCAACACGCCCTTGACCGGTACTTCATCCTTGTTGATCTTGCTGAAGACGCTGGGAAACAAACCGTCATCGGAGGCTGCCTTGGCGCTTTGCGCGGTCAACAGGATCCAACCGCCCAACGAGCCAGCTGCACCGAGGAAGGCGCACAGACTGACCAGCGCGCCGCCCCAGCCGCCGACCGCGGTGGCCGCTGCCAGTGCAAACGGTGCATCCGATACCTGCAGGTCGGCGTTGGGCACCATGCCCATGATTACCGAGGAGCTGGCGATGTAGGCAATCGCGGCGAGGAAAACGCCTGCCAGGGTTGCGCGCGCCACGTTCTTCTCCGGGTTCTCCACGACACCTGCGGTGACCGAGGCCGACTCCACGCCGATGAAGGCCCACAAGGTCAATGCAGCGGCGCTGGATACCGCACCGAAGTTGGATTGGCCGGAAACGTTGTAGGCGCCCTTGAAGATGGTGGGGTCGAAGTAGAACCAGCCGAAGATGGCAATGCCAAGAATCGGCACCAACGCAAAGCTGGTGGTCACCGTCTGTACGCGGCTGACGAAGGAGGGGCCGATGACGTTGGCGAAGCTCAGGGCCCACACCAGCAGCAGCACCGCGATGCAGCGTGGCAGCGGTTCGGACAGGATCGGGAAGAAGTAGCTGAAGTAGCCCACCGCGGCAATGGGAATGGCAACGTTGCCGATCCAATTGGCGAACCAGTAGATGGTGTTGGTCTGGAAACCCATGTATGGGCCGAACCAGTCACGCGCATAGGCATAGGGGCCGCCTGCCTTTGGCGCGAGCTTGCCGAGTTTTGCGAATACAAAGGCCAACAACAGCGCGCCGGCGGTGGTGACCAGCCAGCCCCAGATCGAGGCGGTGCCGATCTTTGCCAGGCTGGAAGGCAGCAGGAAGACGCCTGAGCCCATCATGTTGCCTGCCACCAGGAAGGTCGCGCCAACGACCCCGATTTTCTTCTGACCTGCCATGACTATCTCCTTTCGCCGGCTGCACCGGGTAATTCGATGGGAAGGGCATTGCGTGAATCGTTGGGTGGCGAGCTGCACATGGCTTGTGCGGGCGTCGGCTGCCTGCTACTTGATGAAGTTGTATTGCAGGCTGCCCTGCAGGCGCAGCGTGTCCGCATCGCGGCCGTCCTGCAGTTGCTGTTGGCCGTATAGCAGTTCCATGCCCATGGTCCAGGATGGTGCTGGGCTCCATAGCAGATTCAGTGCGGCGTAGCGGCTGCGACGGAAGGCGTCGCTGGCCAGTGCGTCAGCGCTGTCGATCTGCAGCTGTCCATAGATCAGGTTGGAGCGCCACAGGTCCGACCAGTAGTGGGTGTAGCCGAAGAAGCCACCGCGCAGCGGCAGCGCCTTCAGCCGGCCGTCGGCGTCAATGGCTGCATCCAGGTTGGAGCCAGTCAGGTCCGCGGTATAGCGGCTGATGCCCTTGCCGCCGATCAGGCCGAACAACAGCAGGTCGCGTTCGGCCACGGCGTAGGAGCCGCTCAGCTGCACGCCGCCGCCGAACGTGCGGTCGCTGCGGCCATCGCCGTCGTAGCCGAGGCTGCGCAGCACCGCGCCAAGCTGCAGGTGCCCCCAGTCGCGTTCCATGCGGGCGATCAGGCTGACATCGGGCAGGTGCTCGGTGCTGCTGTCGCTGTCCCCGGTATTTGCCAGTTGCGAATCCGGGTCTTCCGCGGCCACGGTCAAGCTGTTGCCCTTGCCCAGCGCAAAGCTGTGGTGGATGCCGGCTACCAGCAGGTATGCGGCCGCGCCGGGGCCGGCAAAATCCAGGGTGTCCGGCAGGGAGTCTGCATCCATGAAGGTGGAGTAGCCGTAGCCGGCATAGGTATTGCCCAGCTGGCCATAGGCGTGGCGCAGGCGGAACTGGTAACTGTCGCTGCTGCCGAAGAAATCGTTCTCCAGATAGAAGCGCAGCTTGCCGTGTGTGGTCGGGCGCCGTGCCTCGAAGCTGAAACGGGTCTGCTTGGCATGCATCCCGAAGTGCGAGACATCGCGATGCGGGCTGTCGACCGGGATTGATGAGGGAATGAACTGCTCGGTGTCACCGGCGGCGCGACGGTCTGCAATCGCATCGAGCTTGGCGTAGCCACCGAGTCGGATCATGGTGTCGGTGCCGGGAATGGCAATGAAACCCTTCAGTTCGGGGTCGTTTGGCGAAGGTGCGTTGTCCGGGCGCGAGGCGGCGGTGGAAGGGTCGGCAACCGAATCACGGGCGGGCAGGATGGTCTGGGCCGGCGGCGCTGCCTTGTTACGCGGGGGTGCCGTCGTTGATGATGAAACGGTAGCCCGTGCTGCCGGAACCGTGGAGGTTGGGGCTGGATTGGCCTGGCCCTGCTCAAGCGCATCAAGCCGTGCATTGAGTGATTGCAGGTGTTGCTGCGCCTGGACGATCTCCGCACGCAGTGCGGCGACGGAGTCCTGCGCGCTCGCCGCGCAGGGCAACAACGCAAGTGGCAACAATGTGGCCAGCGTCAGTGGTTTCATCGCCTGTTCCGTGGAGAAAAAACACCTCTCACGGCCGGGACGGATCCCAGCCGCCATTTCACCGATTGCCCACGTGGCGACGCGCTGGATGCCTCCCTCATGCCTGCGTGAAGCCTGCCCATTTACCATGGTCGAGGCGGGGTTATGGCTACGTGAATTTAGGATGAAACCTTATGTCATAAACGGCACGTACCTGACGCGGGTAGCGATTTAGTCTTCGCTTTCGACGCGGCCGATTTCCAACGGCACGCGGCGGCCATCCAACAGGCCGCGGCTGAGTTTTCCATCCTCGATGAACAGCAACTCACCGTTCTCGCCGTCCTTGATGCTGCTGTCGATGGCGATGATGCGATCACCGTGGAAACTGCTGACATGTGGCATCGACGTGTGGCCGACCACGATGCGGGTGAGTCCCAGTCGGTCGAGCACTCCCTGCACGCCGGTTGTATCCAGCTGGCCGTTGAAATAGCCGCGGTACCAGATCGGACTGGTCTTGCCGTCGTACAGCGGTGCAGTGACCGGATCTGCCTTCACCTCCGCCTTGGGCCGACCCAGCGAGGCCTGGTAAGCGGCGTTGGTGGCCGCTGGATCGAGTGCGAGTTGCAGTGCGTCGGGCGAGATGCCGCCGTGCAGGAACAATGTATCGCCGATGCGCAGCAGCACCGGGCGGGTGCGCAGCCATTGCCCGATCACCGAGTCGGCGCCATACAGCTGCGGATAGCTGCGGCCGAGCAGCTGGGCACTGCGCAGGTACTTGGGATTGACGTAGCGCAGGTCGTCATACAGAACCATGGTTTCGTGGTTGCCGAGCACGAAATGGACTGCGCCGCCGGCCTGTGCCGCTTGCTGCTGCAGGCTGTAGAGCAACCAGAAGGCTTCGGTGACCTGTGGACCACGGTCGAATACGTCGCCAGCGACGACCAGGGTGTCCTTGCCCAATGCCCAGTTGTCTTCGTCATTGATCACGCCGTTGGCGCGCAGCAGCCGCTGCAGCAGCGCGTATTGGCCGTGGATGTCGGAGACGGCGACGATGCGCGGCACCGCGGGCAGTACCGCGGCGGCTGGAGTGGCGAGTGGGGTGATATGCAAGGGATGCGGATAGCCGCAATCCGGCGCGACAGCACGAGAGATGTCGCGCCTCGCCCTTATCCTCCGCGAAATCACCTGGTCGTCGCAGATCCATTGCGCCCGTACACGCTTGCCATCGCGGAACACATAGGGGCCATCGGCCTGCACATGCGCCGCTGGCTGCGGGACCTCGCGGGCATTGGCATCCAGAGCGGGCAGGGCACTGCACAGCAGCAGGATGAGCAAGACGCGGAGGAGGGGCATGGCAGGATTCCAAAGACGGGTGACCGGTTGCACCCGCCTGCAGCCTATGCGGTCGTTGCCCCGGCAGCATGTGCTATCGGTTGGTATTGGCTGCTGCTCAGTCGCGACGCAAAGCGGTGCGGCCCGGGGCGGCGGGCAAGGCATCGCTGCCCAGTACGACGCGATTGCGGCCCTGCTTCTTGGCCTGGTACATGGCGGCGTCGGCACGTGCCATCACCCGCTCGTAGTCGGGGTGGCCGTCATACAAGGCAACGCCGATGCTGGCGCTGATGGGCAGGAGCTGGCCATCTGCAAGGGTGACTGGCGTATCGACCAGGCGTCGGCACAGGCCATCGGCAATCACCATGGCCTGGCGTTCTTCCACCGCCACCAGTACGACGACGAATTCTTCGCCGCCGTAGCGGAATACATAGTCGCTGCCACGGGTGAACTGGCTGAGGATGCCGGCAACGTGTTGCAGTGAGCGATCGCCGGCTTCGTGGCCGTGTTCGTCGTTGATGGCCTTGAAGTGATCCAGGTCCAGCAGCAATACGGCGAAGCTGTCGCCAGACTTCTCCGCCAGTTCGATCTCGCGGCGCAGCACGGTGGGCAGGAAGCGTCGGTTGAGCAGATTGGTCAAGGCATCGCAGCCGGCATCCAGCTCGCCGATGCGCTCGAACAACATGCCCAGCAAGGTGCGGATCTGGCTGACCTTGGAGCGCACGTCCTGCAGCTGCGCGGTACGCGCGGCCGGATCGCTGTCCTGCTGCAGGGTGTGCTGCAGCAATTGGTCGACGTCTTGGATCAGACCGCTGATCTGGCGGGTTTCGGAGCTCTCGCCAAAGCTGGGAATGCCCTTGTGGTTGAACCAAAGGCCGAACTCGGAACGCGCCAGGGTCTGGAAGCTGCCCAGGTCGCCCTGCGCTGCCAACGCATACAGGAGCGTGTTTTCCCAATCCAGCAGCAGGGCGCGCTGGCGTTCGCGCTCGGTGCTCACATTCTGTACCAGCGAGAACAGCCGGTAGGCGGCATCCGTGCGTGAGGAACGTTCCCGTGCGTTGGAATAGGCCAGTGTCATACCCTCCAGCGCGATGTCGAACGATGCGGTGAGGCTGGCAATGGCGGTGTGTGCGGCCTCGCCGTGTCCGGCCTGCTCGCCGATCAGTTGGAACAGGCGTTGCTTCAGCACGCGGGTGCCACGGGTAACAAGGTCTACCGGGATGCCCACGCGTGCATGCACATCGCCGATGACACGCTGGTTGGCGATCAACTGCTCGACGTTGTCGGATGTGGCGCGCAGCAGGTCCCTGACCCAGCGCTGCATGGCCGGCTGCAGTCGTACCCGCACCTGATCATGTGACATCGAGCGTGAGGCACGCGCGTCGTTCATCATGACCTTGTAAAAATGCGCGGCCAGTTCAGCGGCATGCGCGTCGGCCAGGCCCGCGAGGATCTGGCTCGCCTGGACACCGGCGGCGTCGAGGCATTGTTTCCAGGCATCGGCCAGAGCGCTGCTGTCGGTGTCAGGGGGTGGTGCGGGAGCGATATTCATGCGTACGACCAGTAAAGTGCCAAGAGGCAGCCGATTATTATCGGCAGCAACAACAGGTTTTTGAGGACTTTGTGTTGATAGTTGAATTCACTGTTTGTTCAAGTTTGCTTGTGTTGGGCAGTATCGGGTTGGCGGGATGATCAGCGCCGGTCCATTTCCGCTGATGGCGCTGGTTGCTGTGCTGGCACTGGCGATTGGCTGGTTCTTCGCGCGCGCATTGGCACCTGCCGCCGATGGGATGCGCAGCCGCGCTGGTGCGGTTGTGCTGGATGCGTTTCTGCTGGGTTTGCTTGGCGCACGCCTGGCGCATGTGGCGCTGCATGCCGGCGATTACCTGGCACAGCCGCTCTCCATCATTCGGCTGGGCGATGGTGGCTATTCGATCTGGGCCGGCCTGCTGGTCGCCGCCGCCTACGCGCTGTGGAAAACTCGCCAACGCGTCCTGCGCAAGCCGGTGTTGCTGGGTCTGGCCGCTGGCGCTGCGCTGTGGGCAATCGGCGGCATGGCGCTGTTTGCAGTGCAGCGCTCGTCGATTCCGTTGCCGGATGCGGTGCTGGTTGATCTGCAGGACAGGCCGGCACCGTTGGCTGCTTTCGCTGGCAAGCCAACCGTGATCAATCTTTGGGCGACCTGGTGTGGCCCGTGCCGGCGCGAGATGCCGGTGCTGGCACAGGCGCAGCAGGCGCACCCGCAGGTGCAGTTCGTGTTCGCCAATCAGGGCGAAAGCCGCGATGAAGTCGCCGATTATTTGCGTGCCGAGAACATGCAGTTGGACAACGTGCTGCTGGATGCCGAGTCGCGCGTGATGCAGCAGACCGGCGCCCGCGCATTGCCGACAACGTTGTTCTTCGGCGCCGATGGGCGCCTGCGCAATGTGCACATGGGCGAGCTGTCGCGCGCCACCTTGGAAGCGCGTCTGCGCGAAATGCAATAACCCTTTCCTGAAAGAGACACACGATGATGCGTTCCCGTTCGATGTTGCTGTTGTTGTCCGCCATGACGCTGGCGCCGCTGGCCTGCGCACAGACCGCCAGTGCCCCGGCTGCGACGGCCGCCAAGCCGGCTGCGGTCAATGAGCCGGCCGTGGTGAAAACCCTGCGTTCGCAGGGTGTTGAGTTCATGGGCACGTTCGAAACACCGGTTGGCCTGACCGGCTATGCCGGCGTCGCTGGCCAGCGTCCGCTGGGCGTGTATGTATCCAAGGACGGCGAGTACGCGGTGGTTGGCACCCTGGTCAACGCCAAGGGTGAGGACGTCAGCGCCGCCAAGCTCAAGGAGCTGGTGTCCGGGCCGATGGGCCAGCAGGCCTGGGCCAAGGTGGAAGCCAGCCATTGGGTGCGCGATGGCAAGGCCGATGCGCCGCGCGTCATCTATTCCTTCAGCGACCCGAACTGCCCGTATTGCAACCGTTTCTGGGAAGCGGCGCAGCCATGGGTGGCCGCAGGCAAGGTGCAGATCCGGCAGATCCTGGTCGGCGTGATCCGCGAGGACAGTGCCAACAAAGCCGCCGCGATTCTGGGCGCAGCCTCACCGGAGCAGGCGCTGATCCAGAACGAGCGTGATTTCGCCAAGGGCGGCATCAAGCCGCTGGCGACGGTACCGGCGGCGGTGCAGGCCAAGCTGCGTGCCAATGAGGCCTTGATGCTGGATCTGGGCTTCCAGGGCACGCCGGGCATCCTGTTCAAGGATGCCGACGGCACGGTGCAGATGCGTTCGGGCATGCCGCAGGGCGATGACATGCAGACGGTGCTCGGACCACGCTGATCACTGAACCGGGCGGCGGCGATGTAATAGTCTCCGCCGCCAGTGGCTGACTAAGCTGGCCCCGCTATGAGGAGCCAGCCATGAGTCACGACCACAACCATCTGCCCAGCGAAATCCGCCACGAGAAACCGCTGTGGTGGGCATTGGGCCTGACCACCGCCTATCTGGTGGTGGAAGTCATCGGCGCTTTCTGGACCAACAGCCTGGCGCTGTTGTCCGATGCCGCGCACATGGCAACCGATGCGATCGGCCTGATGATCGCGTTGACCGCCGTTCGCCTGAGCCGGCGTCCGCCCGATGCCAAACGCACTTACGGTTATGCGCGGTTGGAGGCCTTGGGTGCGGTAGCCAACGGCCTGCTGTTGTTCGGCGTGGGCATCTACATCCTGTTCGAGGCCGTGCAGCGCTTCCAGCAGCCGCAGGCGATCGCCTCCACCGGCATGATGTGGGTGGCTGCATTCGGCCTGGTGGTGAACCTGATCGCGATGCGCCTGCTCAGTGCTGGCAGCGGTGAAAGCCTCAACGTCAAGGGCGCCTACCTGGAAGTGTGGAGCGACATGCTTGGCTCGGTGGCGGTGATTGCCGGCGGCCTGATCATCCACTTCACCGGTTGGACCCTGGTCGATCCGATCCTGGCCGTGCTGATCGGCCTGTGGGTGCTGCCGCGTACCTGGGTGCTGTTGCGCGATGCGATCAATGTGTTGCTGGAGGGCGTGCCGAAGGGGGTGGTGCTGGCTGATATCGAGGCAGCGCTACGCGGGCACGCTGGTGTAGCCGGTATCCATGACCTGCATGTGTGGGCGCTGGCATCGAGCACCCCGGCCTTGACCGTGCACGTGGTGATGCATGACGGTCAGGCGCCGGATGTATTGCGTCGACAGCTGGCGGACCTGCTGCATGAGCGGTTTGATATCGATCATGTGACGGTGCAGGTTGAAGCGGATCACTGCGGTGATGATTGTGCGGACAAGAAGGCGGGTGGCGGTCATGATGATCATGAAGGCCATGCGCACGGGCCGGATGATCAGGGCCATCACGGCCATGTGCACCGCTAGAGGTAGTGCCGAGCCATGCTCGGCAGGGGCTTTGCCGCTGATCCATCAGCCTTCTTTGTTGGTTGTTGGTTGTTGGTTGTGGGAGCGGCGTAAGCCGCGAAGCTGGCATTGCTGGAATTGCCGGAACAACTGCAATCTGATTGATCTGTGGCTTCGCGGCTGACGCCGCTCCCACAGCCTGATGCGCGTGCCGGTAAGGCTACTGCCGAGCATGGCTCGGCACTACAGGTGAAAAAAAACGGAGCCTTTCGGCTCCGTTTTTCATTCAATCAACCGGCAAGAACTCAAATCACCGGTTCACGCAGCTCCGGCATCTCCCAGCCTTGGCGCGGCGCAAAACGGTCGCCATGGCGGGCCTGCAGGGTCTTCAGCTTCTCAACCAGGGCATCGGCGCCGGTAGCGCGGATATGCTGGATCGGGCCGCCACGGAACGGGGCGAAACCGGTGCCGAAGATCACCCCGGCATCGAGCAGGTCGGCATCGGCGACCACGCCGTCATGCAGGCAGGCGACGGCTTCGTTGAGCAGCGGCAGGATCAGGCGGTCTTCCAGGTCCGACGGTGGCTGGTAGTCCTTGGCCACTTCCGGCTTCACCGCGCGACCGTTCTCCCACTTGTAGATGCCCTGGCCGTCCTTCTTGCCGCGCTTGTTCGGCTCGACGGTCGCCAGTGCGGCCGGGATCTGCAGGCCCAGGAACGGTGCCAGCTCCTTGCCCACGCCAGCGGCCACGTCCAGGCCCACCGTATCCAGCAGTTCGATCGGGCCCATCGGCATGCCGAACTTGACCGCGGCCTTGTCGATCACCGGGCCGGGGATGCCTTCGGCATAGGCGGTGGCCGCTTCCAGCATGTACGGGAACAGCACGCGGTTGACCAGGAAGCCGGGCGTGCCGGCCACCGGCACCGGGAACTTGCCCAGCGCCTTGCAGAACGCAGCCAGACGCTTCTCGGTTTCCGGCGCCATGCCGTCGTGGTGGATGATTTCCACCAACGGCATCTGTGCAACCGGGTTGAAGTAATGCAGGCCGGCAAACTGCGCCGGGCGCTGGATATGGTCACGCAACTCGACCAGCGGGATCGAGGAGGTGTTGGTGGTCAGCAGCGCGTCGGCCTTCATCTTCGGCTCCAGCGTCTGGTACAGCGCACGCTTGGCTTCCGGGTTCTCGATGATGGCTTCGATCACCAGATCGGCATCGGCAACACCGTCACCGGCAAGATCGGCCTTCAGCCGCGCGGCCACTTCCGGGCGCTTGCTCTCATCGCGCACCTTCTTGTCGAACAGCGCCTGCGCGCGGGTCATGGCCGGGTCGATGAAGCGCTGCTCGCGGTCCTGCAGGGTCACGTTGAAGCCCTTGTAGGCGGCCCAGGCAGCAATATCGCCGCCCATCACGCCGGCACCGACCACGTGCACGTGCTTGATGCCCGAATCCTTGCCGCCCAGGCCCTTGAGCCGTTCGGTGAGGAAGAAGATGCGGATCAGGTTGCGTGCGGTCGGGCTGCTGGCCAGCTTGACCACGGCACGGCGCTCGGCGTCCAGACGCTTCTGGATCGGGCTGCCACCGCTGCGTTCCCAGGTGCTGATCAGCGCATAGGGCGCCGGGTACTGGTCCTTCTTGGCCTTGCGCGCGACCTGCTTGGCCATCTGCGGGGCGAGGATCTTGCGGGCCAGGAAGGTATTGGTGGCCCAGGCAGTGGCGCGCTGCTTGAACGGGCGGGTCACGCCGGTCTGCAGCAATGCGACCGCCGCATCGACCAGCACCGCCGGGGCGGCGACCTTGTCGACCAGGCCGATCGCACGGGCGGCCGAAGCCGACAAGGTGCGGCCGGTCAGCATCATGTCCATCGCCGCCGGCGCACCGACCAGCTGTGGCAGGCGTGCACTGCCGCCCCAGCCCGGGAAGATGCCCAACTGGGTCTCGGGCAGGCCGATACGGGTGGATTGATCGTTGGAGGCCACGCGATAACGGCAGGCCAGCGCCAGCTCGGTGCCGCCGCCCAGGCAGTGGCCGTGGATCGCGGCGACCGTGGGGCAGGGCAGCTCGGCCAGCTTCTGGTAGACGCTCTGGCCACGACGGATGGCGTCATTGACGGTGCCGCGGCGGTCGAATTCCTGGAATTCCTTCAGGTCGGCGCCAGCGATGAAGCCGGCCGCCTTGGTCGAGCGCACCACCACGCCCTTGGGCGGGTCGATGGCCAGGCGCTCGACGATGTCGCCCAGTTCCAGCAGCACGTCCTGCGACATGGCATTGACCGGGCTGTCCTTGCGGTCGAGGCTGAGCACTGCCACGCCATCCTCGCGCAGCTCGGTTTGCCAATGATTGAAGCGGAGCCCGTCGAAGCCTGAGAGCATGGGACGTTCCATCCGGTTGTGTATGGAGAAGACCGCTATGATCCAGAGGTTGTTTCCCTGCCGTCAAATCCCAATGTCAGGAAGTGTGTTGTGCTTATCTGGTCAGCGCCCCTGCAGGTTAGCCGAACGGGAGTTAAAAGCTGGTGCGGTACCGCTGGGACAGGGTGCTGAACTTTTGCCGCGAACAGCGGTCTTATTGCCCGACGTCGGTTGGGCTGACAGGAGTGCGGCCCGTTATGGCCGAGGTTGAAACACCGCAGGAGCTGGACCTGGAGCTGGTCCGGCGTGTGCAGCGCGGCGAAAGCGCGGCGTTCGATGTGTTGGTACGCAAGTACCAGCATCGGATCATCGCGTTGATCGGGCGCTACATCGCCGACTGGAGTGAATGTCAGGACGTGGCCCAGGACACTTTCGTGCGCGCTTACCGTGCGCTCGGGAACTTCCGTGGCGACGCCCAGTTCTATACCTGGTTGCATCGGATCGCAGTGAATACCGCAAAAAACTACCTGGCAGCACACAACCGGCGCCCCCCCACCGACGACATCGAGATCGGTGACGCCGAGCAGTTCGACAGTGGGGTCCGCCTGCGCGACAACGACACGCCCGAACGTGAGTTGATGCGCCAGGAACTGGAACAAACCGTGATGAAGGCGGTTGATGCGTTGCCCGAAGAGCTGCGCTCAGCCATTACGTTGCGAGAGGTGGAAGGCATGAGTTACGAGGATATCGCGCAGAAAATGGGATGCCCGATCGGCACGGTGCGGTCGCGGATCTTCCGTGCCCGCGAGGCCATCGACGCACAGCTGCGTCCCTTGCTGGATACTCCCAGCGCTACCCGTGAACGGAGTCGCGTATGAGCACGCAAGACCGTAACCCGGTGTCGGCCGGTGCTGCGCCGGACAAGTTTGAACAGCACTATCGCCAGCAACTGTCCGCGCTGGTGGATGGTGAGCTGGCCGCCGATGAGGCGCGCTTCATGCTGCGCCGCCTGGAGCACGACAGCGAGCTTTCGGCCTGCCAGGAGCGTTGGCAGGTCCTGGGCGACGTGATGCGCGGCCAGGCCTGCGCACCGGCTCCCTTGGATTTCACTGCGCGGGTCCGTCAGGCGGTGGACGCCGATGCCCGCCAGAATGGGCCAATAGTTGCCGCACCTGCCCAACAGCGCGCAGCCCGAACTGGCTGGCGGCGTTGGGGCGGCGGTGCCGCCCTGGCGGCCTCGGTGGCTGCGGTGGCCTTGTTCATGGCCCGCGAACAGCTGCCGGAAACCAACGCGCCCACGCCGGTCATCGCGACCACGGCGGAAGTTGCTCCGGCACCCGCACAGCCGTCGGCCCCCACCGCGGCGGATGCCGGCAATGTTGCTGGTCTGGTTGCGGCCGCACCGGCGGTTGCTGCCGCCGTGACCCGGCGCCAGGACGCCGCTGCCCGCCGGGGCAGCGCGACCCGCACCCAGCAGGCAGCGCGGGCCGGTACCGCGCGCCTGGCCGAGCCGCAGCGGGCGATTGCTTCCGCACCGGTGCTGCCGGCAACCCCGGCGTTGCGCCAGGACCCGTTTGCCACCGGCAATGGGGTGCTGCACGCGCGGCCATGGCCACGCTCGACCGTGGCACCATCGCTGTCGCAGGGGGCGCTCAACGCAAGTTTCCCTGCGCAGGAGCAGGGTGGGGCGACGTTCTATCCGTTTGAACCGCGCATGCCGGCACAGGGTGCCGACGATGCCGAGTCGCGCAGGCTGTTGCCGCGTCAGTGAGTGTTGCTTGCCGGTCGTCCGCCTCAGGACGGCCGGTTTTCCCCGGATTCCAGGTTTGTGCGCTGTGGTTGGGCGTACCGGGCTTGGCTGTTCTTTCCCGCTTTGACTGAATTGGAGGCTCGAAGCTGATGACCCCACGTATCCAAAACAAGGTATTTGGCCTGCTGGCGATGACCCTGCCGTTGGTGGCCTGCGCGCAGAGCCCGGCTCCGGATGCGCCGGCCGCGCAGGTAGCCGCTACCCGCGCCGCCCCCGCGCCGCAGCTGGTGCAGGGCCTGCCTGACTTCACCCAACTGGTCGACCAGGTCGGCCCGGGCGTGGTCAAGGTCGATACCGTGATCGGCGCCCGCCGCAACCCGCGCGCTGCCCAGCAGGGCCCGGACATGGACCAGATGCCGGAGTTCTTCCGCCGCTTCTTCGGTCCGGATTTCCAGATGCCGGGGCCGGGTCAGCAAGGGCCGGACAGCGGTCCGCGCGGGCGCAGCATGGGTTCGGGCTTCATCATCTCCAATGACGGCTATGTGCTGACCAACCACCACGTCATCGACGGTGCCGAGTCGGTCAAGATCACCTTGAGCGATCGCCGCGAGTTCACTGCCAAGGTGGTCGGCAGTGATGCCCAGTACGACGTGGCGTTGTTGAAGGTCGAGGCCAAGAACCTGCCGACCGTGCGTGTAGGCGATTCCAACTCGCTCAAGCCGGGCCAGTGGGTGGTGGCGATCGGCTCGCCATTTGGTCTGGACCACTCGGTCACCGCCGGCATCGTCAGTGCGCTGGGCCGCAATACCGGTGGCAACGAGCAGCGCTATGTGCCGTTCATCCAGACTGACGTGGCGATCAACCAGGGCAACTCCGGTGGTCCCCTGCTGAATACGCGCGGCGAAGTGGTTGGCATCAATTCGCAGATTTTCTCCGCCTCCGGCGGCTATATGGGCATCAGTTTCGCGATCCCGATCGATCTGGCGATGAATGCGGTCGAACAGATCAAGAAGACCGGCAAGGTCAGCCGTGGCCAGTTAGGCGTGATGGTCGGCGAGGTGACCAGCGACATCGCGCAGGGCTTCAAGCTGCCTGACAGCCGCGGTGCGCTGGTCAACCAGATGGTGCCCGACAGTGCGGCGGCCAAGGCGGGTATCGAGGTGGGTGACGTGATCCGTGCGGTCAATGGCACCGAGATCAATACCTCCAGCGAGCTGCCGCCGATGATTGGCGCGATGCCGCCGGGCAGCAAGGTGCGGATGAGCATCCTGCGTGATGGCAAGCCGCGCGATATCACCGTGACCCTGAGCGAGCTGGCCGAGGATGCGGCGCGCCCGGGTAACACCGCTGCCGCTGGCGATGACGCCAAGCCGCAGGCCGGTGCCAATGCCCTGCTGGGGCTGGAAGTGGCTGATCTGACGGCCGCCGAGCGTCGTCAGCTTGGCCTGGAGTCGGGCGAGGGCGTGCGCATCACCGGCGTCAACAGCCAGTCCGGCCGCGAGGCGCGCCTGGCCCCGGGGATGGTGGTGCTGCAGGTCGGGCGTGCCCCGGTCGGTAGCGTTGCCGCCCTGAACAGGGAGTTGGCCGGTTACAAGAAGGGCGACGTGGTCATGTTGCTGGTCCGCGCCGGTGCCAACAGCGCCTTCGTTCCGGTCCGCGCCGGCGAATAAGCCCGCCAGGCCTTGCCATGCCTACAGGAGCCGCCTTCGGGCGGCTCCTTTCGTTCAGCTGCCGGCCAAACCCTGTGCGGGGCTTGGCTCCGGCGTGCGATAATGCCCCGTTATCCTGACGACGCAGCGCCGCCGCCGCCACCTATGTCACATGATTCGATGCGGATGATCCGCAACTTCTCCATCATTGCCCACGTCGACCACGGCAAGTCCACCCTGGCCGACCGCATCATCCAGTTGTGTGGCGGCTTGACCGCGCGCGAAATGGAAGCGCAGGTCCTGGACAACAACCCCATCGAGCGCGAGCGTGGTATCACGATCAAGTCGCAGTCGGTGTCGGTGCCGTATACGGCCCGCAATGGCCAGACCTACTTCCTGAACTTCATCGATACCCCCGGCCACGTCGACTTCTCCTATGAAGTCAGCCGCTCGCTGGCCGCCTGCGAAGGCGCGCTGCTGGTGGTGGATGCGGCCCAGGGCGTGGAAGCACAGTCGGTCGCCAACTGCTATACGGCCATCGAGCAGGGTCTGGAAGTGGTGCCGGTGCTGAACAAGATCGACCTGCCCACCGCCGATACCGATCGCGCCAAGGCCGAGATCGAGGCCGTGATCGGCATCGATGCCTCCGACGCGGTTGCGGTCAGCGCCAAGACCGGCCTGAACATGGAGGAGGTGCT
Source organism: Stenotrophomonas sp. STEN033 (assembly GCF_056856655.1). Classification (NCBI taxonomy): domain Bacteria; kingdom Pseudomonadati; phylum Pseudomonadota; class Gammaproteobacteria; order Lysobacterales; family Lysobacteraceae; genus Stenotrophomonas; species Stenotrophomonas sp. STEN033. Next base: position 8,176 of record NZ_JBXFWM010000053.1, on the reverse strand, counting down.
GGAAGCCATCGTGCACCGCATCCCGCCGCCGGCCGACCGTGGCAGTGACAAGCTGCAGGCGTTGATCATCGACTCCTGGTTCGACAACTACCTGGGCGTGGTCTCGCTGGTGCGCGTGATGCAGGGCCAGATCAAGGCCGGCGACAAGATCCAGGTCATGTCCACCGGCCGTTGGCATCTGGTCGACAAGGTCGGCGTCTTTACCCCCAAGCGCAAGGAAATGCCTGCGCTGCGTGCCGGTGAAGTGGGCTGGATCAACGCCAGCATCAAGGACGTGCACGGTGCGCCGGTCGGCGACACCCTGACCCTGCAGGCCGATCCCGCCGCCGAGCCGCTGCCCGGCTTCCAGGAAATGCAGCCGCGCGTGTTCGCCGGCCTGTTCCCGGTCGATGCCGAGGACTATCCGGACCTGCGCGAAGCCCTCGACAAGCTGCGCCTGAATGACGCCGCGCTGCGCTTCGAGCCGGAAAGCTCCGAGGCGATGGGCTTCGGCTTCCGTTGCGGCTTCCTTGGCATGCTGCACATGGAGATCGTGCAGGAGCGCCTGGAGCGCGAATACAACCTCGACCTGATCAGCACCGCGCCGACGGTGATCTACGAGGTGCTCAAGAGCGACGGCACCATCGTGATGATGGACAACCCGGCCAAGCTGCCGCCGGTCAACCAGGTCGAAGAGATCCGCGAGCCGATCATCCGCGCCAACATCCTCACCCCCGAGGACTACATCGGCAGCATCATCAAGCTGTGCGAAGAGAAGCGTGGCACCCAGATCGGCATCAACTACATGGGTAGCCAGGTGCAGATCAGCTATGAGCTGCCGATGGCCGAAGTGGTGCTGGACTTCTTTGACAAGCTCAAGTCGGTCAGCCGTGGCTACGCCTCGCTGGAATACCACTTCGTGCGCTTCGAGGCCGGCCCGTTCGTGCGCCTGGACGTGCTGATCAACGGTGACAAGGTTGACGCCCTGTCGCTGATCGCCCACCGCAGCCACGCCGATCGCCGCGGCCGCGAGCTGTGCGAGAAGATGAAGGACCTGATCCCCCGGCAGATGTTCGACGTGGCCATCCAGGCCGCGATCGGCGCACAGATCATCGCCCGCACCACGGTCAAGGCCATGCGCAAGAACGTGCTGGCCAAGTGCTATGGTGGCGACGTTTCGCGCAAGAAGAAGCTGTTGGAGAAGCAGAAGGAAGGCAAGAAGCGCATGAAGCAGGTGGGCCGTGTGGAGATTCCGCAGGAAGCCTTCCTTGCTGTGCTGCAGATGGACAAGTAACAGTGAATCGAGAGTAGGGAATGGGCAATCGTAATGGCAGAGCGGACCCGCTTTGGACTGCGCGATTGCCTGCTCCCCATTCCCCATTCCCATTCCGAAGGAACATGAATGAAATGGTTTGAAATCATCCTGGTAGTGCTGACCCTGGGTTCGGGCCTGGTGCTGCTGCTGGACAAGCTGTACCTGCGCAAGCGCCGCGCCGAAAGAGCCAGCCTGCTGGACAGCGAAGAGCCGGTGGTGGTGGACTACTCGCGTGCGTTCTTCCCGGTACTGGCGGTGGTGCTGATCCTGCGCAGCTTTGTCGCCGAGCCGTACAAGATCCCCTCCAGCTCGATGATGCCCAACCTGTTGATCGGCGATTTCATCCTGGTCAACAAGTTCTCCTACGGCTTCCGCCTGCCCATCACCAACACCAAGATCATCCCGGTGGCCGAGCCCAAGCGCGGCGACGTGGTGGTGTTCAAGCCGCCGCATGCACCGGACCAGAACTGGATCAAGCGCGTGATCGGCCTGCCGGGCGACCGCATCGGCTTCCACGGCGATACCTTGTCGATCAACGGGGTGCCGATGGTCTACGAAGACCGTGGCGAGTACGTCGGCAAGGGGCGTGGCGCGGAAATGACCGGTGCCTCGCTGTTGACCGAGCAGTTGCCGGGCCGCAGCCATACGGTGCTGGAGCTGCTGGGGCGTGCCGACCCGCGCGGCCAGGGTGACTGGGTGGTGCCGGATGGCCATTACTTCGTGATGGGTGACAATCGCGACAACAGCGAGGACAGTCGCTTCTGGACCCAGACGCACTTCCTGCCGGAAGAGAATCTGCGCGGCAAGGCGTTCCTGATCTGGCTGAACTGTGAAGGCTGGTTCTGCAAGGGTAGTTTCGAACCGTCACGTATCGGGACGGGCATTCAATGAGTGGACAACGCGTTTCTGGGGAGATCGCAATGAAGCACAAGCAAGCAGGTATGACCCTGACCTCGTTCCTGATGGTATTGGCGGTGGTCGGTTTCGCGCTGTATATCGGCATGAAGTTGTTCCCGATGTACCAGGAGTTCTACGCGGTCAAGACGTCGATGAAGTCGCTGGCCAAGGAACCGGGCAGTTCGGATCCGAACAAGGCGCTGGAATTGTTCTTCAAGCGCATGGACATCAACAGCTCCGAGTCGGTGACGCGTGACGACATCAAGTTCGAACGTATCGAAGGCGGCGTCCGCATGAACGTAAAGTACGAAGTACGCCGTCCGCTGGTGGCCAACCTGGACATCGTCGGCAACTTCGAGAATTCGCAGGAATTGACTGGAAGCAGTGTTGACTAGAACGTTCCAACGGGGTGACCTGATCGGTCACTCATTCAAGGATCAGGGTTTGCTGAAGCAGGCCCTGACCCATCGCAGTGCCGGTGCGCCGCACAACGAGCGCCTGGAGTTCCTTGGCGACAGCATCGTCAACATGTTGATCGCCGAAGCGCTGTTCACGCGTTGGCCGAAGGCCGACGAAGGCGCGCTGACCCGTGCCCGCTCGGCCCTGGTCTGCGAGGCTGCACTGGCGGTGATCGCGCGCAGCCTGGAGCTGGGCGAGCGCTTGACGCTGGGCCCGGGCGAAATGAAGTCCGGCGGCCACCGCCGCGATTCGATTCTGGCCGACACCGTCGAGGCGGTGGTCGCCGCCATTTACCTGGATGCCGGTTTCGAAGCCTGTCGCGCGCGCATAATGCCGTGGTTCGAGGCCTCGCTGTCGGCAGTGCCGGTCGGCAAGCCCGAGAAAGATCCCAAGACCCGCCTGCAGGAATGGTTGCAGGCCCGGCAGAAACCCTTGCCGGTATACGAGCTGGTATCGGAGACCGGCGACGACCACGCCAAGCACTTCCATGTGCGCTGTTGCGTGGCTGACCCTGCCGTAACGACCGAAGGCGAAGGCACGTCGCGACGGCTGGCCGAACAACAGGCGGCAGCTGCCGCAATAGAGCAACTGGATTCCAAGTGAACGACACCTCCTCTCATCGCTGTGGCAGCGTCGCGGTCATCGGCCGCCCCAATGTCGGCAAGTCGACCCTGACCAACGCCCTGGTCGGCGCCAAGGTCAGCATCGTCTCCAACCGCCCGCAGACCACCCGTCACCGCCTGCTGGGCATCGCCACCTATCCGGAAGGCCAACTGGTGCTGGTCGACACCCCTGGATTGCATCGCCAGCAGAAGCGCGCGATGAACCGGGTGATGAACCGTGCCGCGCGCGCCTCGCTGGAAGGCGTGGATGTTGGCCTGCTGGTGATCGAAGCCGGACGCTGGGACGAAGAAGACACCTTGGCGTTCAATGTGCTGAGCGACGCCGGCGTGCCGGTCGTGCTGATCGTCAACAAGGTTGACCGGCTCAAGGACAAGGGCGCGCTGCTGCCGTTCCTGCAGGAAATCACCGTCGGTCGCGAGTTCGCCGCCGTGCACCCGATTTCGGCGCTGAAGCGCAACGGCCTGGATGCGCTGGTGCGTGACCTGATCGGGCTGGTGCCGGAAGGCCCGCCGATGTTTGGCGAAGATGAAATCACCGACCGCAGCCAGCGCTTCCTCGCAGGCGAGCTGGTCCGCGAGCAGTTGATGCGCCAGCTGGGCGAAGAGCTGCCGTATGCCACCACCGTGGAAATCGAACGCTTCGCCGAAGACGGCGCGCTGCTGCGCATCGGCGCGGTGATCTGGGTCGAGCGCGAAGGCCAGAAGGCGATTGTCATTGGCAAGGGCGGCACCCGTTTGAAGGATATCGGTGGCAAGGCGCGCCTGCAGATGGAGCGTCTGTTTGGTGCCAAGGTGTTCCTGGAGACCTGGGTGCGCGTGCGTGAGGGCTGGTCGGATGACGAGGCGGCGCTGAAGGCTTTCGGATACGGCGAGCAGTAAGGCTTGACCCGGGAATCAAGAGTGGGGAACCGGGAATGGAAACGGCCTGGTTCTGCTGCAGCTTGCGATCCCGGCTGTTAGTTGGCATGTAACAGGTCAGGTTGCGCGATGAAGGCCGACGCTGCGACGACGCACTTTCGTAGCAATGGCTTCCCGCGAGGGCGTCTGAAGGAAGCCGGCTTGTTCAAGGTGAAGGGCTGCTTCGACTCCCGATTCTCCATTTCCGACTCCCCGCCTTGAGATGCGCATCGAAGACCAGCCCGCTTACGTGCTGCATGCCCGGCCCTGGCGCGAGACCAGCCTGCTGGTTGAAGTGTTGAGCCTGGAGCATGGCCGCCTGGGGTTGCTGGCGCGCGGTGTGCAGGGGCCAAAGAAACAGGCGTTGCGCGCGGCCTTGCAGCCGCTGCAGGCGATCCGGTTCGACGCGCAGCAAAGCGGTGAATTGGCGCAGCTGCGCCGGGCCGAAAGCCAGGACGTGGCGCCGCGGCTGCACGGCCACGCCATGCTGGCGGGGTTCTACATCAACGAACTGGTGATGCGGCTGACGCCGCGGCAGGACCCGCTGCCGGAGCTGTATGAAGCCTATGGCGAACTGCGCCAGCGTTTGCCGGAGGTGGACAGCTTGGCCTGGGCGTTGCGCCGCTTCGAGCGTGACCTGCTGGATGCGCTGGGCTTTGGATTCGATTGGAGTTGCGCCGCCGACGGTGAGCCGATCGACCCGGCCGCACGCTATCGGCTTGACCCCCTGCAAGGGCCGCTGCGCCTGCTCAGCGAGCGTGGCAGCAACGAGCGGCGCGGGTTGGCTACTGGCACCGCGCTGCTGGCCCTCGCCGAAGACCAGGCCCCCGGCAACAGTGATGTTGCCAGCCTGCGTCTGCAGATGCGCGCGGTGCTGCTGCACCATCTGGGCGGGCGCGGGCTCAAGTCCTGGGAAATGCTGGGTGATCTCGTCCGTCCGCACCCGTAGTGCCGAGCCATGCTCGGCAGGGGCTTTACACAAGATCCAGCCCCTGTAGTGCCGAGCCATGCTCGGCAGGGGCTTTACACAAAACCCAACCCCTGTAGTGCCGAGCCATGCTCGGCAGGGGCTTTACACAAAACCCAACCCCTGTAGTGCCGAGCCATGCTCGGCAAGAGGCTCCCCTCAACCCACCCGTGCGCCCTTTGCCGGTCCACTACATCCAATCAGCGCAGCAAAGCGCTGACGGCGCTGCCGAACTGCTGTCGTGCCTGCATGGATGCGGGATCGTGATTCAGCTGGCGCACCGCGTACGCCAGCCGCGACGCTCCCACAAAACCGCAACTGGCCTGCAGCTTGTGCAGCTGTGCGTGCAGGGTTTTATCGTCGTGTTCTTCCAGTGCATGACTGACCGCATCACGCGTGCCCGGCAGCTCGGAGAGGAACAGCTCGCGCAATGCACGCACGTGCGCCTGTTGCCCGTTCAATGCGCTCATCGCGGCCGATTCGTCCCAGTCCGGTGCGGCATCGGCAATGACCCCGTCGGCTTTTGCAGGTGCCTTGGCCAGCGCACGGCGCACGCATTTGAGCAGCGCATCGCGACTGATGGGCTTGACCAGGGTCTCCTGGAATCCGGCCTGCTGCAATGTGTGCTGCAACTCCAGGCTGGTGTCGGCGGTGTGTGCCAGTGCCACGGTGCGCGGGTGCTGCTCATGCAGGCTGCGCAACAGGCTGGCGCCGTTGCCGTCGGGCAGGTTCACGTCGATCAGCCACAGATCGTAGTTTCCGTTCTGTGCAAGGCGCAGCGCGCTGGCGCAGGATTCTGCGATATCAACCTTGGCCGGTAGCGATTCCAGCACGAACTGGAAGAAGCCTTGGCTGGTCATGTCATCCTCGACCAGCAACAGGCGCGGCGGGTTTCCTTGGTGATGCGTATTCATCTGCTGCCTCCATGTCAGCTGTCACCCGCATATTAGCGGGGGCGTGGCGATCTGCAAGCCATCGGGGTGTTCCAGTGGCGCATCTGCGACAATGGCCGCCCTTTTGCCCGCAGCCTGTTGCCACGTGGCCCGATCCAGATCCCCCCGCATAGACAAAACCCCGTTCCAGACCGACATCCTCGACCTCAGCCACGATGGCCGTGGCGTTGCCCGCCGGGAAGGCGAGGGTGGCAAGGTCACCTTCATCAGCGGTGCCTTGCCGGGTGAAACGGTGATGGCTGAACAGACCGCCAAAAGCCGGCATTTCGACGAAGCCAAGACGGTAGAAGTACTGAAGGCCTCGCCGGATCGCGTGCAGCCGCGTTGCCCGCATTTCGGCGTCTGCGCCGGCTGCGTGCTGCAGCATCTGGAAGAGTCGCAGCAGATCGTGGCCAAGCAGCAGGTGCTGACCGACAACCTGACCCGCATCGGCCATGTCAGCCCGGGCACGGTGTTGCCGGCGCTGGTGGGTGACAGCTGGGGCTATCGCCGCAAGGGCCGCTTCTCGGTGCGTCGCGTCGAGAAGAAGGACAAGACGCTGGTGGGTTTCCGCGAATTGGATCCGCGCTTCGTCGCCGACCTGTCGCAGTGTTTTACGGTGATCCCGGAGATCGGCAGCAAGGTCGGCGCGCTGTCCGCGTTCATCGAAACCCTGGACGGCAAGCGTGATATCCCGCAGATCGAGTTCATCGCCGGTGATGCCGCCATCGCCCTGACCGTGCGCCACCTGCAGCCGCTGAGCGATGCCGACAAGCAGGCCTGGATCGCATTCGGCCAGGAGCATGGCTTTGCGATCTACCTGCAGTCCGGTGGCCTGCACACGGTGGCGCCGCTGTGGCCGGCCGAAGGCGTGGCTTTGTCGTTCGCCTTGCCGCAGTGGGATGTGGAGCTGGCGTTCCGTCCGCTGGATTTCATCCAGGTCAATGCCAAGCTCAACGAGAAGATGATCGCGCATGCGCTGGCCCTGCTGGACGGCCAGGCCGACGAGCGCGTACTCGACCTGTTCTGCGGGCTGGGCAACTTCACCTTGCCGCTGGCGCGTACCGTGCGCGAAGTGGTGGGCGTGGAAGGCGATGACGGCCTGGTGGCGCGCGCCCGCGAGAACGCGCAGCGCAACGGGTTGGCCAACGCCGAGTTCCATGCCGCCGACCTGACCCAGGACCAGAGCAACGCGCCGTGGATGAAGCAGGGCTTCGACAAGCTGCTGCTCGACCCGCCGCGTTCGGGCGCGATTGACGTGCTGAAGCAGTTGCCACTGAAACAGTTCAAGCGCATCGTCTATGTCAGCTGCCACCCGGGCTCGCTGGCCCGCGATGCCGGCTACCTGGTCAACGAGCAGGGCTTCACCCTGGTGTCGGCCGGTGCGATGGATATGTTCCCGCATACCGCGCACGTGGAAAGCATTGCCGTCTTCGAGAAGAAGTAAGCGATGGGCATCGAGATCGAACGCAAGTTCCTGGTGACCGGCGATGGCTGGCGTGCGGCTGCGCACGCCGTCGTCCCGATGGCGCAGGGCTACATCAATGACATCGCGGCGATGGACAGCGGCGCGCAGAAGGCCTCGGTGCGGGTGCGCATCCAGGGCGAGGCGGCCTACCTGAACATCAAGTCGCGCGAGCTGGGCCACACCCGCCAGGAGTTTGAGTACCCGGTGCCGGTGAACGAGGCGCGCGAGCTGCTGGCGTTGTGCGTCGGTGGCCTGATCGACAAGCGCCGCCACCTGGTGCAGCACGGCGGCCTGCTGTGGGAAGTGGATGAGTTCCTCGGTGACAACGCCGGGCTGGTGGTGGCCGAAGTGGAGCTGGAGAGCGCCGACCAGGTGTTCGACAAGCCGGACTGGGCGGGCGCCGAAGTCACCGACGAGCTGCGTTATTACAACCTGGCCTTGGCATCGAAGCCGTACAACCAGTGGTGAAGTGCCCGTAGTGCCGAGCCATGCTCGGCAGGGGCTTAACAAGCAAACCCTGTAGTGGGGGGGGGGGGGGGGGGGGGGGGGGGGGGGGGGGGCGGGGGGGGGGGGCCGGGGGGGCGGGGGGGGGGGGGTGGTTTGGTGTGTGGGTGAGGAGGGAGGTGGGGGGGGGGGCAG
>NZ_JBXFWM010000052.1:0-31264 GCF_056856655.1 Stenotrophomonas sp. STEN033 | reverse complement strand
AGCCAACACAGGCAAACACCCCGCCCCCCCGCGTACGCCCCCCCAACCCGGGGCTATTTGCCGACACCCCCGGGTGCGCTGCGCTTACCCGGGCTACAGATCTCGACGGCTCGCGCGCTTTCCAAACATCAATCCCGACTCCCCGCACCACCGCAATACGCCGCATGCAAGGCCTGCATCACTCCCAACGCCGGGCTGTCGGCCAGGGTGTAGTAGATGGTCTGGGCTTCACGGCGGGTATTGACCAGTCCGCCTTCGCGCATCACCGCCAGGTGTTGTGACAATGCCGACATCGACAGCCCGACCTGGGCCTGCAGTTCGCCCACCGACGCTTCGCCTTCCACCAGCCGGCACAGCACCCGCAGGCGCGCCGGGTGGGCGAGGGATTTGAGCAGCTGCGCTGCCTGTTCGGCATGCGCCTGCATCTGTTCGATATCCATGTCCTGCATGTGCATCGCGGCTTCAGGTCCGGGCTTGTACTTTGGGTGATGCTAGTTTAGTTTAGAAAAAGCTAAATTAAAAGCCGAGGACTTCCTCATGACCATTTCGCACACCGCCGCACCGCAGGTGCAGGCCTTCCATGACAAGGACACCGGTACGCTGAGCTACGTCGTCTACGACCACGACGGCGGCATGGCGGCCATCATCGATCCGGTGCTGGATTACGACGCTGCCGCCGCGCGCACCAGCACCGCCTCGGCCGATGCGCTGTTGCACTTCGTGCAGGGCAAGCTGCTGACCGTGGCCTGGATCCTGGAGACCCACGCCCACGCCGATCATCTCAGTGCGGCGGGCTATCTGGCTGACACCTTGAAGGTGCCGGTGGCCATCGGCCAAGGCATCGTCGCGGTGCAGCAGCGCTTCAAGGCCTTGTTCGGCCTGGGTGACGAGTTCATCGCCGATGGCAGCCAGTTCGACCGCCTGTTTGCCGATGGCGATACCTTCAACATCGGTGGGCTGGAAGGGCGGGTGATCGCCACCCCGGGCCACACCGATGACAGCCTGACCTATGTGATTGGCGATGCCGCCTTCATCGGCGACACCGTGTTTGCCGCCGATACCGGCACCGCGCGCTGCGACTTCCCGGGGGGCGATGCGCACCGCTTGTTCGGCTCCATCCAGAAGATCCTGGCCTTGCCGCAATCCACCCGCATCTACCTCTGCCACGACTATCCCGGCGACCGCCGCGCCGCGCAGGCGCAGACCAGCATCGACGAACAGAAGCAGCACAACGTGCATTTGAAGGGCGGCACCGGCGAGGCCTCGTTCGTGCAGATGCGGCAGCAGCGTGATGCCAGCCTGCCGGTGCCCAAGCTGATCCTGCCGGCACTGCAGGTCAACATCCGCGGTGGTCGTCTGCCTGAGCCCGATGCCAATGGTGTGCGCTACCTGCGCCTGCCGCTGGATCAGATGGGGGGCACGCAATGAGTACCTGGATCAGCGCGCTGGCCGGTGGTGTATTGATCGGGCTGGCGGCGACACTGCTGTTGTGGCTGACCGGGCGCATCGCCGGCATCAGCGGCATCGTCGGTGGTGTGCTGCAGCCGCGGCAGGGCGAGGTCGCTTGGCGTGCGGCATTTCTGGTTGGCCTGATTGCGGCCGGCGCCGCCTGGTTGTGGCTGGTACCGGGTGCCTATACGCCGCGGCAAGGCTTTCCGCCGGTGTTGCTGGTTGTTGCCGGGCTGCTGGTCGGTTTCGGTACGCGGCTGGGCAATGGTTGCACCAGCGGCCATGGCGTGTGTGGGCTGGGGCGGCTGTCGCTGCGGTCGTTGGCCGCGGTGATGACCTTCATGGTCACCGCCATTGCCACCACCTATATCGTGAGGCATGTGGCATGAGTAGTTGGCGTATTCCCTTTGCAGCGTTGCTTGCCGGTGCCTTGTTCGGGCTGGGGCTGGCGGTATCGGGCATGACCGATCCGCAGCGCATCCTCGGTTTCCTGGATGTGTTTGGCGATTTCAATCCGGCGCTGCTGTTTGTACTTGGCGGCGCGGTGATGACGACGATGCTGTTGTTCCGGTTTGTATTGCGGCGACCGGCACCGGTATTCGCGCAGCGCTTCCACTTGTCGGACGTGCGCAGCATCGATGCGCGCCTGCTGACGGGTGCGGCCCTGTTCGGGATAGGCTGGGGCTTGGCCGGCTACTGCCCGGGCCCGGCGCTGGTTGGGCTGGGCGTGCTGTCGCCGGAGGCGTTTTGGTTTGTGCCGGCGATGCTGGTGGGCATGTTGCTGCACAAGGTGGTGAGTCGCAGCAGCGGCGCGTAGGTGCGGCGTCCGCCGCGCAGCAGGCGGACCTGCCATATCCCACAGAAGCCAACCCACGCACTAGTGATCGCCGTGATTCCGCTGTCGGAAGCGATGTCAGCTTCGCGGCTGAGGCCGCTCCTACAGCGCCTGGCGGGCGGGGTCGCTCAGTTCCAGCTCGCGCAGTACCACGCTGGCCTGGGTGCGGTTGCGCACGCCCAGGCGTTCGAAGATTGCCGACAGATGGGCCTTGACCGTGCGTTCCTGCACGTCCAGGCGGTCGGCGATCTGCTTGTTGAGCAGGCCTTCGGCAACCAGTGCCAGTACCCGGAATTGTTGTGGCGACAGGCTGGCCAGACGTGCGGCCAGCTCGCTGTCGTGGCTGGAGGATTGCGCGCGTGAGACCGAGGCACGCAGCGAGGCCGGCAACCACTGCTCGCAGGCCATGACGCTGCGGATGGCCTCGCGCAGCTCGTTCAGGCCCGAACTCTTGGGCAGGTAACCGGCGGCGCCGTGGTCCAGGGCGCGGCGCACCACACGCGGGTCATCGTTGGCCGAGACCACGATCACCGCCACGCCCGGGTGCTGGGCGCGGATCGCAGCCAGCCCGGCCAGGCCATGATTGCCCGGCATATGCAGGTCGAGCAGGATCAGGTCGGTATCCGGTGCCGCATCCAGTGCCGCCAGCACGCCATCCAGGGATTCGGCTTCGCGCACCTGCAGATCACTCATTGCCTCACTGGCCGCCTGCCGCAGGGCGGCGCGGAACAGGGGATGGTCGTCGGCAATCAACAGGCTGGGCATGGCGGTACTGACAGGCGGAAAGGAAGCTGCCGCCGGTGTCTGTGCCACCGGCGGCTTGGCCAGTATGCCGTGGTTTTCAGCCATTGCCTGCTTCCCTTGGCAATCCGCCGCTTACTGCGCGGTCCAACCGCCGTCCATCGGCATCGCCGCACCGGTGAGGTTGTGCGACTCGCGGCGGCACAGCCATACCACCATCGCGCCGATGTCCTCGGGCAGCGACATGCGCAGGCTGGGCTGCTTTTCCTCCAGCAGGGCGCGCACGCCGTCGTCGCGGCTGCCGCCATTGCGATGGGCCTGGATCTGCGGCTCGATCAACGGCGTTTCCACCCAGCCCGGGCAGACGCAGTTGACGGTGACGCCGCCGCTGTCGCGGCTGCCGGCGGCGGCATATTCCAGCGCTGCCACCTTGCTCAGGCCGACGATGCCGAACTTGCTGGCCACATACGGTGCCTTGTTCTTGGACGCCACCAGGCCGTGCACCGAGGCGATGTTGACCACCCGGCCGTAGCCACGCTCGGCCATGCCGGGCAGGGCGTGCTGCATGGTGTGGAAGGCGGCGCTGAGATTGATGGCGATGATGTCATCCCACTTCTGCGGCGGCTGCTCGGCCAGGGGCGCGGCGTGCTGGATGCCGGCGCAGTTCACCAGGATGTCGATAGTGCCCCAGGCCTGCACGGCCTCGAGCATGTGCGCGATCTGGTCGGGCTTGCGCAGGTCGGCGTCGAAGTGGCGGGTGTCGACGCCGGCGTCGGCCACACTCTTGAGCGCGGCCTCGATCTGCTCGGGCGTGCCCAGGCCGTTGATTGCCACGCGTGCGCCGGCGCTGGCCAGTGCCTGGGCGATGGCCAGGCCGATGCCCGATGTACTGCCGGTCACCAGGGCGGTGCGGCCTTGCAGGAAGCGGTCCATGGGGGACTCCGGATGTGATGGGGGGAGGCTGGCAAACGTAGCAGCCGCAACGCTAAAAACGTGTGGTACTTAAGTACGATGAGAGCGGTGCCGGTGCTCTGCTAGGGTGCGTGCATGAGCCAATCCCTACTGCGCGCCGCCTGCGGCCTTTTCGTCGGACTGAGCCTGGCCTCCTGTGCCAGCGGCCCAGCTTCCAAGTCCGTGGAGCCTTCCATGTTCAGCAACGAACTCCGCAGCGAGCATCGCGGCAGCGATGACCTGCTCACCGCCGGGCTGGGCCTGGCTGGCCTGCGAAGCATGGCGCCCCCGGCATTTGCCGACGCCACTGCACCGACCGTGGACGAACTGCGCCGCCGCGCGATGTGGGGCAGCTGGCGCGGCATTGCCGATCTGGCACCGGGTGGCGGTTATGGCGAGCTGTTCGGCAGCCTGCAGAGCGTGCCGGGTCGCGAGTATTCGGCGTTCGCACGCCTGCCTGGTGCCAAGCAACCGCACCGCGTGCTGGCGCAGGTGCCGGACAACTTCGATACCGCCAAGCGCTGCGTGCTGGTGGCGCCGGCATCGGGCTCGCGCGGCATCTATGGCGCGGTCTCGGTCGCCGCGGCCTGGGGCCTGCCCAAGGGCTGTGCGGTGGTCTATACCGACAAGGGCGCGGGCAGCGATTACTACGATCTGGACGCGCAGATGGGCGTGCGCGCCAATGGCACCGTCGGTGCCCTGGGCGACGTCGATGATCTGGCCTTTGTGCCGGATGCGCCGGTCAATGCCTCGGGTGTTGCGTTCAAGCACGCGCATTCCAAGGACAACCCGGAGGCCGATTGGGGCCGGCACGTGAAGCAGGCCGCCGAGTTCGCGCTGTTGGCGCTGGAGCAGGCCTATCCGCAGGCGGCACCGTTTACTTTCGACAATACCCGCATCATTGCCGTTGGCATTTCCAATGGTGGCGGCGCGGTGCTGCGTGCGGCCGAGCTGGAAGGCGATTGGCTGGACGCGGTGGTGGCCGGTGAACCCAGCGTCTACTCCAGCGGCCCCGGCGCACGTGCGTTGTACGACTACACCACCGAGGCGGCGCTGTTGATGCCGTGTGCGCAGCTGCACATGGGCAACCTGCCGCAGCCGCCGATGACGGCGGCGCTGCAGGCCGGTGCGGCCGTGCGCTGCGCCAGCTTGGCCGCCGAAGGCGTGATCAGCGGCGCGACCCCGGCTGCGCAGGCCAAATCGGCTTACGACCTGATGCTGAGCAAGGGCTGGACCGATGCATCACTGCGTGCGGGTGCCTTGTCCACAGGCTTTGACTTGTGGCGTGCGATTGCTGCGACCTATGCCTCGGCCTACGGCCGTTACGGCGTGGGCGAGCATCCCTGCGGTTTCAACTTTGCCGCACAGAATCCGGATTTTTCGCCGCGTGCGGTGACGGCGGCCGAGCGTGCCGCATGGATTGCCGATGGCAGCGGCATTCCGCCGGGCGCCGGCGTTGGCCTGCTCGACAGCAAGGTCGCCTTGCCGGACCTGACCTATGCCGGCCTGAAGTGCCTGCGGGGTCTGTGGGACGGGCAGGGGGAAGATGCCAAGCGTGTGCAGGCTGGCATCCAGGCCACCCATGCCGGATTGCCGCGCAAGGGCCTGCCGGTGATGGTGGTGCACGGCGCCGATGACGGTCTGATTCCGCCGGCTTTCAGCAGCGCACCGTATGCAGCGGCGGCCAAGGCTGCCGGGCGCGAGCTGAGCTATTGGAAGGTGCAGAACGTGCAGCACTTCGATGGTTTCCTCGGCCTGCCGGATTATGGTTCGCGCTACCTGCCGCTGTTGCCATATGTGTATGAAGCGCTGGACCGGGTGCAGGCACGCCTGGACAAGGGCACGGCCTTGCCGGCTGATGCGGTGATCGCAACCACGCCGCGTGCGGGCAAGCCGCTGACGGCGGAGAACCTGGCGATGCCGAAGTAAAAGCTTCTGCCCCCTCCCTTTTGCGCAGCAAAGGGGAGGGTTGGGGAGGGGTTGTTGTTGCTCTGCGCTGTTGGATCTGTGGCTTCGCGGCTCACGCCGCTCCTACAAAAGAGACAGCCACCCACGCGCTGATGGCATCATTGCCAGATGCATACACTGAACTCTCCTTCCCGCGTCATCCCGTCCGCCCTTTACCAGCGCGAGCGCTGGCGCAATGGTCTGGGCTGGACGCGCGAAATCCTGCGTCTGCCGGAGCAGGGCGATTGGCAGCTGCGTTTGTCGATCGCCGAGATCGAACAGGATGCGGCCTTCTCTGCCTTCCCGGGTGTAGAACGTGAGCTGGTGCTGTTGCAGGGCGAAGGCCTGCGCCTGCGTTTTGCCGATGGCCGTTGCGAAACCCTGCTGCCGCCGTATCAGCGCCTGCGCTTCGCTGGCGAGGCGGAGCTGGTGGGTGAACTGGTCGATGGCGTGACCCAGGATTTCAACCTGATGTGGCGGCGTGAGGCGCTGCAAGCCGAGCTGCTGCATCGGCCCTTGGTCGGCAACATGCTGTTCTTCACCGAGCCGCAGGCGGCATGGGCGATCCATCTATTGGCTGGGCAGGCCGAGTTCGAGGGTGGCGTGCTGCCGGCGCTGTCGGCCGGTGATACCGCCTGGTTGGGGGCTGGCGAGCGGCAACGCTACACGCTCAGTGGCGGCGGCGAGTTGCTGGCGATACGGCTGAAGCCAGCGGCCCCGGCTGTTGCAGGAGCGGCGTAAGCCACGAAGCCACAGATACAGAAGCGCAGCGTTTCTTCTGTAGTGCCGAGCCATGCTCGGCAGAGGCCTTCCCGGAAATGCCCTTGCCGAGCATGGCTCGGCACTACGTTGGGGTTGCTTGTAAGGCCTCTGCCGAGCATGGCTCGGCACTACAGGTGAAGCGTTGTTGCGATCAGTACACGTCGCGGCGATAGCGCCCTGCGATACGCAACGCTTGGTGCGCATCGGCACCAATCGCATCGATGATGACCTTGTCCACCGCCGGGGCCATGCCTTGCAGGCTGCCGCAGACCAGGATGGTGGCGCCGTCGTCCAGCCACTGCCGCAACACATCGCTGTGTGCGGCCAGTGCGTCCTGCACATAGTGGAACTGGCCGTCATCGCGGCTGAAAACTGTGTCGAGTCGCTCGATGCCGCCTTCGCGCTGCCATCGCTGCAGCTCGGCACCGAAATGGAAATCGTGGGCGGCATTGCGTTCGCCGAACAGCAGCCAGTTGCGGTGTGCCCCTGCATCGATGCGTGCGCGCAGGTGCGCGCGCAGGCCAGCGATGCCGGTGCCGTTGCCGATCAGGATCAGCGGGGTGTCGTTGGCCGGCGGATGGAAATTGCTGTTGCTGCGCAGGCGCAGATCAATGCTGTCGCCGATCTGTGTGTAGTCGCAGAGCCAGCCGCTGGCCAGGCCGGGTGTGCCATCCGGGCGCAATTGCCGGCGCAGCATCAGTTGCAGGCTGCCTTCGCCAGGCATTGACGCAATCGAGTATTCGCGATGGGGCAGGGGCTTGAGGCTGGCTGCCAACGCATTGGCATCGTGATTGTCGGTGCCATCCGGCAGATAGGAGCGGGCGAGGGCGTCCGCCAGCGTGCGGCCATCGGCCAGCACGGTTGCGGCATCGAACCGGTTTGCCTGCAGCCACTGCATCACCGCATCGGCGGATTGGCGTGGGCCGATCTCGGCGATGTCGCCGGCCTGCCAGTCCGGCAGGGTGCCCGTGGTGGGCTGCAGTTGCAGGTGGAAAACCTTGCCGCCGATGCTGCCGGGGTTGAGTACTTCACGTTGGCGCAGCAGCCAGGATTGATAGGCCGGTGCGCTCCAATCGCTGGCATGGCTGGCTTCCCCGCCAAGTTGGCCCAGCAGTTGCTGCCAATGGCGCAGTGCGTCGGCATCGGCATTGTCCACTTCCACCGTATCGAACAGCGGTTGCGCGCCGTGTGTGCGCAGCCACTCGTCGAGTTGATGGCCGAATGCGCAGTAGTGCTCGTAGGTCTTGTCGCCCAGTGCCAGCACCGCGTACTGCAGCTGTGGAAGCTGCAACGGCTTTGGCATTACCCGGCTCAGGAAGGCGAGCGCATGATCCGGCGGATCCCCTTCACCGGTGGTGGCGGCGACAAACAGGGCCTGGCGACTGCTGGAGAGCAGCGCAGCATCAACCTGGTCGATGGCGCGCAGGCGGGTCTTGTGCCCGGCAGCGCGCAGATGCGCGGCGGTGCGCTGTGCCAATTGTTGTGCAAAGCCAGTCTGGCTGGACCATGCCACCAGGATCGGCGGTTCATTGCTGTCGCCGTTGTCGTCATCGCGTTGGCGGGTACACCACCACAGCGCGAAGCAGGCTGCGGCATAGACCACCAGCGCTGCCAGCGCCATCCACCACTGCGATGCCAATGGTGCGGCCGGCCACCAGCGTTCGCCCAGATGCAGGCGCAGCAGCAATAGCGCGATCAGCAGCAGGCCGAGGCCAACAGCGAGATTGCCGAGCAGGGCGCGGGTGGAACGATTGGGATTCATTGCGTGCTGGCGTCCAGGTGACGCTGGAAGGCGGGCGTCATGGTTTCGACAAGGCCATTGCTGCCACGGGTGATGAAGCGTGCAGCCAAGTCATGGTCGTTGGCAAAGGCCAGGCCTTCTTCGGCCCCCATCACGGTGAGCGCGGTGGCCCAGGCATCGGCATGCATCGCATCGCGGGCAATGACCGTGACCGCCGCGGCAGCGCGGCTGACCGGGGCGTGGCTGCGTGGGTCCAGGGTGTGGCTGTAGGAGATGCCATCGCGCTCGAACTGGTGCCAGCGGTCGCCGGAGGTGGCAACCGCCAGATCATCGAGCGCCAGCACGCGCGGTGGGTACTCGGCGCCGGCGTCTTCTTCGGGTGCGGACTCGACCAGTACGCGCCAGGGCTGTCCATCGGGTTTCAGGCCGTAGCCATGCAGTTCGCCGCCGACCTCGACCAGTGCGGCGGTGATGCCGATACGGCGCAGCCAGGCGCTGACCAGATCCACGCCGTAACCCTTGGCGATGGCAGATAGATCCAGTTGCAGTCCGCCGGGTTGCAGCGCGCTTCGGGTCTGCAGGTCGAGCTGCAGCTTGTGCCATCCGCAGCGTGCGGCGACCTCGGCCAGGCGCGCCGGATCGGGCACCGTCCGTGCGCCGGCATCGGCACCAAAGCCCCACAGGGCGACCAAAGGCCCGATGCTGGGATCGAAGGCGCCAGCGCTGCGCTCGGCGATGTCGTGCGCGGTGCTGAGTACGTTCCAGAAGTCATCGGGCAGTGCGTGCCAGCTGTTGGCGGTGGCGCGGTTGTAGCGACTGATGTCCGAGTCGGCTTCCCAGGTGCTCATCTGCGCGACGACGCGGTCCAGTTCGGCCTGGATGCCGGCGTGCAGCGGATGCAGGTCACGGCTGCGCGCAGCCACCAGCTTGACGCTCCAGCTGGTGCCCATGGTGTGGCCGCCAAGGGCGGCGATGTCGGCGTTGGTGGACATCGGTATCAAAAAGCCGGCTGGGGCAGGTGTTTCTTCTCCCGTTTGCGGGAGAAGGTGCCCCGAAGGGGCGGATGAGGGGGAGCTTTTGCTGTTCTGGCCGGCAGCCAATTTCATTGATGCTGCTTCGGCTTTGCCCTCACCCCAACCCCTCTCCCGGAGGGAGAGGGGTTTTGAGCTTTACTGCGGCAGCACTTCAAGCGTGGCGACGTAGCTCAGGCGGCGGACGTTGGCCTGCGGGATCGAGGTCTTGTTGTCCTCGGTGCCGGTTTCCAGCCAGTACATGCCCGCCTGCGGCCAGGTTACCGAGAACTCGCCGTTGGCGTCCGTGGTGACCTTGATCTCTTCCTGGGCGTTGCGGTAACGGGTGCCACCACGGGTGATCTCGACTTCCAAGCCAGCGTGCGGCTTGCCATCAACCAGCAGCTTGAACCTGGCCTGCTCACCGGCAAACAGGTCGTTCGGATGGCCCAGGGCAACCAGTTCCATGCCCTTGCCGGTCGGCGCCAGAGCGGTGTCGTTCGGCTTGCCGTTGGTAACGAAGGTCTCGATGCGGCCGGCGGTCTCGGAGACCTTCAGGTCCTTGGCGTCCTTCGGTACTTCGGTGGCGAAGGTGGCGGCGTTACCGCGCCAGCGCTTGGGCTTGCCGTCTTCCTGCCAGTTGGCCGACAGGCCGGCATTGACGGTGGCCAGGCGGTAGGTGCCCTGCTGGGTCAGTTCGACGTCGAACACGCTGCGGTACTTGCCGGTGGCGGCATTCTGCGGCTGCACGGTGCTGCCGTCCGGTGCGGTGATCACCAGGTTGTCCAGGCGCAGCGGCACGTGGTTGAAGTAGAACAGGTCGTTGGAAACGGCCGCATCCACGGTGATCCACGGGTTGGTACCGGCAATGACGGTCTGCGACGGCTGCAGCCAGGCCTTGTGGGCGGCGGCGGAGAACGGCAATGCTGCAGCGATGGTGGCGGCAAGCAGGAGGGAACGCTTCATCGGTTGGCTCCGTTGGTAAGGGGGATCAGGGCTTGACGGCGAGGGTGACGGTGCCGAGTTCGGAGGTGCCCTGGGCACGGCCGTTCTGCGCGGCACGGGCCGGCCAGGTGAAGGGAATCTTGACCAGTTCGCGGCCACCGACTTCGCGTGCGGCTTCCACCACCAGCGAGTACTGGCCGGCGGGCAGCGCGCGCAGTTGCGGCTGGCGGTCGCTGAAGCTGAGCTGGTGCTTGCCGACCGGGCGGGTCGGGCCGGTCACGCCATCGACCGGCACCTGCAGGGTGCGGCCGCTCTTGCGCCACCACTGGCGCAGGTCCGGCAGCCACTTGGTGCCATGGCCTTCGGCAGTGTCCTTGAGCTGATACCAGACCGACAGGTTGGCGGCGACCTGCTGGTCGGCACCTTCGATCCACACCGCGACATACGGGCGGTGGTATTCGGCCACGTTGAGCTTGGGCACTTCGACGTTGACGTCGAGGCTGGCGGCGTAGGCGGCAGGAGCGGTGGCAATCAAACCGCTCAGGGCGATGGTCAGGGTGACGCGCATGGTGCGACTCCGGAGAGAAAGACGGTCAATGGATGAGGAGCAGGGCGATCAGCAGCGGGATCAGCAAACCCAGGCCGACCAGCGGCCAGGTCATGCGCCGCTGCCGCGCATGCAGATGCAACAGGAACAGGCCGGTGATGCAGAACACCAGGCAGGCCACCGCAAAGACGTCGAGGAACCAACCCCAGCCCGGGCCCGCATTGCGGCCCTTGTGCAGGTCATTGAAATAAGAGACCCAGCCGCGACGGGTTTTTTCAAACTCCACCGCGCCGGTTTCGCGATCGATGCTCAACCAGGCATCGCTGCCGGGGCCGGGCATGGACAAATAGATTTCTTCCGGCGACCACTCGGCCTCGCGGCTGCCAATGGACACTTCCAGGCGATTGGATAGCCAATCCGCTACGCGCGCGGGCAGTGGTGCGTTGCCGTCTTCGCGATCACCCAGGGCCTTGAGTACCGGCGCTGGCAGTTCCAGTTGCTGGTTCTGCACCTGCGGCTTGGCTTCGATCCTGGATGCGTGGTTCAGGGTGATGCCGGTCAGCGAGAACAACAGCATGCCGACCAGGCAGACCGCCGAGCTGATCCAGTGCCACTGATGCAGGGTGCGCAACCAGAAACCGCGGCTGGCCTGTTGTTGCACGATGGTGGTGCTGCGATCTGCGGACACGGGGAAAGAGGGGATGGAAGGAGTGCGATTAGATCACTAATGAGAATGATTCGCAATTTGTATCGATTTGTATCCAAAAGACCGCCAAACTCACTCCGCGACGATGCCGGACGCCTGGGCACGCCGGCGGCGCAGTGATGACAGCTTCTGCAACGGCTGTTCCAGGAGTCGCCAGGACACGAGCCCGGCACCAACACAGGCCAACAGGGTCAACAGCACGAACAGGCCGGATTGCCAGGTGGTGCTGTTCCACCCGCTTTTCTGCCAGAGTCGGCCCGCGGCGGAAATGACGAAGACATGGCTCAGGTACAAGGAATAGGAGCTGTCGCCGATCCGTAGCAGCGCAGGTGGCAGCACTGGCGCGCTGGCACGCTCCCAGCGCACCAGTCCGAGGGTCAGCAGTGCTGCTGGCAGGCCAAAGCCAAGTGCACGCAGTGCCGCCGAGGGCGCGGCGGCATCCAGGCCAGCAAGTATCAGCAGCGTAGACAGGAAGCCCGCCGCGCCCAACCCGGCCACCGGAAGTGCGAGAGCTGCGGGCAGTCGTTGCCAGTACAGGCCAACCAAGGCACCTGCGATGAACTCAAGGGTAAGTGGGCTGCTGGCAACAAGCTGCCATGGCGCGGCGGCGGGGCCCAGCAGTTGCTGCGCACACAGGGTCAGCACAGCCCAGCCGAGCAGCAGCCAAGGCAACAGCGATTCACGGGCGAAGGCGATCATGCCGGCCATCACCAGGTAGAAGAACATCTCGTGGATCAGCGTCCAGCCCACGGTGAGCAGCGGTAGCTGTGATTGCGGCCAGAGCAGATAGGAGGCAACGATGCTCTGGTCCTGGTAGGAACTGTTGGCCATGCCCGGCGCCAGCAGCATCAGCGCCACCACCACGCTGGTGTAGAGCCAATACAGTGGCAGAACGCGCCAGCAACGACGCAGCAGGAAACGCCCGGCATTGTGGGGGCTGCCGTAGCTGCCGGCGGCAATCGTGGTCATCACAAAGCCGGACAGCACGAAGAACAGATCCACGCCACTGTCGGCGTAGCGCATCAACGTCGGGATCAGCGGTGTGGTTGCAGAGTATTTCTGCTCCACGATCTGCAGGTGGAACACGACGACCAGCAATGCGGCAATGGCGCGCAGCGCCTGTACGGAGTGGAAAGTGCGGCTGGTCATTGAAAAAGCGGGGTTAAAGGTGTGCGGACTTTAGCACCGGGATCGTGGATCTGCCGGCACAGCCCAGTGCCGCTCCCACAAAAAAATCCGATGCCAGCGTTCTGGCATCGGATTGCGGATGACGCAAACATCCGGTTGAACAGCATCCACCATCGGTGGGCACCGGCACCGGCACCGGCACCGGCACCGGCACCGGCGATGCAGGTGCCGGTGCCATGCGCCGCGGTGCTTAGAAGCGTGCGTTCAGCGACAGCCAGTAGCTGCGGCGCTGTTCCTTCACCGCGTAGTCGTCAACGCAGCTGTATTCGCTGGGCGAGGTCAGGATGCACGACTGCGCGACGAAGTCCTTGTCGAACAGGTTGTTGACGCGTGCATTGACGGTCAGCCAGTCGTTGAGCTTCCAGCTGCCGCCCAGGTGGAAGGTGGTGTAGTCCTCGTAATAACGCACGGTCGAGCTGCTGACGCCGCCGATGTTGGAGACCAGCGTGTCGCGGTAACGGTCGTAGCGGCCTTCGCCGATCAGGCTCAGGCTGATGGCCTCGTTGAGCTGCCAGTTCAGGCTGGCATTGGCCATGTGCTTGGCCGGATTGCCGGCGATCGGCTGGCCCTTGGTGGCACCGCTGGTCTGTTCGCTCTTGGTATAGGTGTAGTTGCCGCGCAGCTGCAGGTTGTCGAGCAGGTCAACGTGGCTGGCCAGTTCAACGCCGCGGGTTTCGGCCTTGTCCAGGTTCACGCTCTGGCTGAAGACGCTGTAACCCAACGCCGCCCAGCCCGGGCCCACGTCCACGCAGTAGCCGCTGTTGGCAGGCGCCACTTCGCAGTTGGCGAAGCTGCCGCCGCTGGCGATCTTGTCGTCGAAGCGGTTGAGGAAGGCAGTGGCGTTGAAGCCCCAGCGGCCGCCGTCGTAATAGGTGGCGATTTCGTAGTTGGTGCTGGTTTCCGGCTTCAGGTGCGGCGAACCGACCATCGGGATCACGCCCTGGCCACCGAAGCCGGTGACACCTGGGAACAACTGGTCCGGACGCGGGGTCTTGTAGCCGGTGCTGATGCCGCCCTTGACGGTCCAGGCATCGTTGGCATTCCACACCAGGTAGGCGCGCGGGCTGACATGGCTGCCGAAGATGTTGTGGTGGTCATAACGCAGGCCCAGGGTCGCGGTAAGTGCGTCGGTCAGCGCCCAGTTGTCCTCGGCGAACACCGACCAGGTGCGGTGCTTCTGCTTGACGTTGTCGCGGTAGCCGTTGCCGTCCATGCCGAACACGCCGTCGGTCATGTCGGTGTTGTTGTACTGGCCACCGACGGTGACCTTGTGCGCACCGAAGCTCAGGTCGAGCATGGTGTCGAGCACCATGGCATCCAGTTCCATCGTGCGCAGCGGACGCGGCAGGAAGGCCTCCAGGCGCGCGCGCTCGGCGTCATTGAGCACCGACAGGTTGCCGCTGGCCATGTTGCAGTTGGCCGCTTGGCCGCGACGTCGGCAGACATCGTTCCACAGTGTCTGCAGGTCGGCGCGTTCGGCCAGGGTCAGCGGCAGCGAGCGGCCGAGGTTGTTGCTCTGGGTGCGCGACAGGCTGGTCTGCCAGGTGCCGAAGTCGTAACGGCCCTGGTGGGTCAGCGACAGCTGGTCCAGTTCATAGCGCTGGTAGGCGGTATAACCCACGCGCGGCTGCACCACGCGGCGGCTGGTGGTGCCGCCGTTGCCGTTGGGGATGGTGGCCACGCCGCTGCGCCACAGGCTTGCAGCACTGTCCAGGGTGCCGGTCTGGCCCTGGCTGTTGTCGTATTTCTGGCGTGATACGTCGTAGTCCAGCCACAGGTCGTGGTTGTCGCTGGCCTTGAAGTTCAGGCGGATGCCGCTGTTCCAGTTGGTATTGGCGACTGCCTTGCCACCGCCGCCAAAGCCAAGCGCACGCTCCCAGCGGCTGCCATCGGGCAAGGGCAGGGAATCCCATTCGGGGCGCGACTCGTCGATGTCGTACCAGCTGCCGCGCACGGTCATGCCGAGGCGGTCCTTGATCAGCGGGCCGCTGAGGTACAGATCGGTGGTGCGGGCGTCGCCGAAGGCGTCTTCCTGCTGCACGGTGAAGCCCTGCGTCACCGAACCATGCCATTCGTTCTGGTTGCGGCGGGTGATGATGTTGATCACGCCGCCCATGGCGTCGGCACCGTACAGGGTCGACATCGGGCCGCGTACCACTTCGATGCGCTCCACCGCGTCCAACGGCGGCATGTAGGCGAACTGGCCGCCGCCGAAGTTGTTCGGGTACAGGTTGCCGACATTGCTCTGGCGGCGGCCGTCGATCAGCACCAGCGTGTACTCGGAGGGCATGCCGCGCATGGAGATGGTGGCGCGGCCGTTCTTGTCGGTGGTTTCCATGCCGACGTCGATGCCCTCGACGTCACGCAATGCGTCGACCAGGCTGGTGTAAGGACGCAGGGCCAGTTCCTCGCGGCTGACCACGCTGATGCTGGCCGGCGCATCGGTGATCTTCTGCTCGAAGCCGCTGGCGGTGACGACCACCTTGTCCAGCGTGGTCGGCGCACCGCTGCCGTTGGCGTGTGCACTGGCACTGATGGCGCCGAGCACGGCGAGGCTGAGCAGTTGGCGGGAAACGGACACGCGGTGACGCTGGCGCAGGGCCATGGGAATACCTCGATCTTGGAAATGCGGAGAGCAGTTGCAATCGCTGCTGGCGCTGGGCGCGTGCAGGGCAAGCTGGGAAGAAGAAAGGGATGTAGCGGAAACGACTACGTGGGGAACGTCAGCTCAGCGGTGGCGCTTGCCCGCGCTGCTGGCGTGGGCTGGCCAGTGCATGGGCAATGACCGGCTCGGATGCCGGGATGACCGTGCGGATGGGAGTGACGTCGACCACTGCAGACAGCAGCGGCTGCACATCTGGCTGGGGCTGGACTGCGCGTGGCGCGCGCAACTGTGCTACCCGGCGCAGCTTGGCCGGGCTTTCTTCTTCCAGGTGGCGTTCGCCGCCTTGACGTTCTTCAGCCGGCGCCGAGGCATGGCCGCTCTGGGTCAGGCCAAGCCGGGAAAACTGGGCGCCGTTCTGGCATAGCGCTGCCAGCAGCGACAGCAACAACAGCATGCACAAGACCAGCGGACGCAGGCTGACAGCGCCGGAACTGGCGTTGGTCTGTGCGTGCTGGCGCTGTGGTTGGTGCATGCGTATCCCCGGATTGCGGACGCGGCGACAGGGGCCGGCGTGCGCGGTGCGGCATTGTAGATACGATTAGTTAACTTTTGCAAATGAGAATTGATATCAATTTGACGAATATCAATCGCTGATTGGCATCATGTGTGGCAGCCGACGTAGCCCGGGTAAGCGCAGCGCACCCGGGAGGCGGGGATCTATCGAATTTTCTGCGGTGGGCCCCGCGGCCCCGGGTGCGCTTTGCTTACCCGGGCTACGCACTCTCTGCCGGCGGCGCTATGTGTTGCTCAGGTCTCAGCCCACTGCCGCAGCAGGTTGTGATAGATGCCGGTGAGGCTGACCAGGGAGGGGTGTTGCGGGCAATCCTGGGTGAGCTGCTGGATGGAGGTATCCATCTCCCACAGCAGGCGGCGGTGGGCATCGTCACGGACCATGCTCTGCACCCAGAAGAACGAGGCCAGGCGCGCGCCGCGCGTCACCGGCTGCACCTTGTGCAGGCTGCTGGACGGATACAGCACCAGGTCGCCGGCCGGCAGCTTCACTTCATGCTCGCCGTAGGTGTCGGCAATGATCAGCTCACCGCCGTCGTATTCCTCCGGCTCGCACAGGAACAGCGTGCAGGACAGATCCGAACGCAGCTGCTCGCCCTGGCCGAGGTTCATCACCGAACCATCGACATGGAAGCCGTAAGTACCACCACCGGCATAGCGGTTGAAGCGCGGCGGCAGGTATTTCAGCGGCAGCGCGGCGCTGAAGAAGGACGGATTGCGGGCCAGCGCCAGCAACACGGTCTCGCCCAGTTCGCGGCGTAGCGCAGAGTTCTCCGGCAACTGCTCGTTGCGCTTGGCATGGGTACCGAGGTGGCCGACGGTTTCGCGGCCGTCGGTCCAGTCGGCGGCGTCCAGCTTGCGGCGGAACTGCGCGATCTGTTCGGCGCTGAGTACGTTGGGAATATGCAGCAGCATGGGAGTTCCTCGGCGCCTGGCTCAGGCGACCAGTGCGCGGATCTGCGGATGGGGGGAGGCGGCCAGCTCGGGCACGATATGCGCCATGAACGCCGGGCTGCCATGGGCAAGGGCCAGCCGCAGCCAATGCACGGCCTGCTCGACCTGGCCCTGCTGCAGCAGGATGGAGGCGAGGTTGGCCTGGCCACGGAAGTCGCCGGCTTCGGCCGAACGTTGATACCAGGCAAGGGCGGCCTGTGGATCGCGTTCGATGTCCAGGCCGTCCTCCAGATGCCGCGCCAGCAGGTTCATCGATTTGGCGTGGCCCATATGCGCGGCCTGGGTATACAGCGCCAGCGCCCGCGGCCGGTCCTGTGGCACGCCGCGGCCGGTGGCGAGCAGGTTGGCATGGTTGTACATGCCCCAGTCCAGCCCGGCCTCAGCGGCATTGCGGTACCAGACGGCAGCCAGCGTGGCGTCGGGTGTGCAACCCTGGCCCAGCTCATGGCAGCGGCCGAGCATGTTCATCGCCAACGCGCTGCCGTTGTTGGCGGCGGTCTCGTACCAGAGCAGGGCGGCGTGTTCGTCACGCGCCACGCCCTTGCCTTCGATGTAGAGCTGGGCCAGCAGCAGCTGTGCATCCAGCTGGCCACCCAAGGCGGCCTCGCGGACCTGTGTGAACGTACCCTGCGGATCGCTCAGCAGCTGTTGTGCCAGCGTGTTGGTATCGGTGGGTAAGGGATTGGACATTGTCTTGCCTGTGACCCGATTTGCAGCGGCTTCTGCTGCGGATGGTAGCCAGTGCAGGAGGGGGCCGTCGCCTGTTGTGGTGGGACCGGAAAAGCACAACGGCGGCAGGTTTGCACCTGCCGCCGCTGCGGGTCATGCCTGGATCAGAACTTGACGTTCAGTGCCAGGGTGGCCGCGCGACCCGGGGCGATGCTCGCGTAGTGCGAGGCATAGGCCTTGGTGAAGTAGGTCTTGTCGGTCAGGTTCTGCACGTTCAACTGCAGGCTGATGTTGTCCTGGATGGCGTAACCGATCATGGCGTCCCAACGGGTGTAGCTGGGAATCCATTTGGTGTTGGCCGCGTCGCCGTACTGCTTGTCGACGTAGCTTGCGCCACCACCGATGGTCAGGCCGAACGGCAGCACATAGGTGGTCCACAAGGTCGCGGCATGCTTCGGGGTGTTCGGGAACACGTTGCCGTTGTTCGGCGAGACGACGTACTGGCCTGCCGGGCATGGCTGGCCGCGCGGCACGGTGACGCCACAGACAAAGCCGTTGTCCTTCAGCTCGGAGTCCATGTAGGTGTAGCCGGCAGAGACGTTCCAGCTGTCGGTGATCTGACCGGTGACGCCCAGCTCCAGGCCATTGATCGCCTTCTTGCCCGCGTTCTCGGTGTTGCCGGAGTCAACCGTGACGCGCGCATTGCTCATCTCGGTGTGGAAGATGGCGGCGGTCAGGTTCAGGCGCTTGTCGAGCAGGTCCCACTTGGTGCC
Organism: Stenotrophomonas sp. STEN033; assembly: GCF_056856655.1. Classification (NCBI taxonomy): domain Bacteria; kingdom Pseudomonadati; phylum Pseudomonadota; class Gammaproteobacteria; order Lysobacterales; family Lysobacteraceae; genus Stenotrophomonas; species Stenotrophomonas sp. STEN033. Next base: position 12,871 of record NZ_JBXFWM010000052.1, on the reverse strand, counting down.
CAGCTCGTAGTTCTTGGTTTCCTGCGGCTTCAGGTTCTGGATGGCGGCGCTGATCGAGTCATTGCCTTCACCGCTGTCCATGCCCGGCGGGGTCGAGGAGGTGCCGTAGGACAGGTAGATGCTGCCGTTGGCGGTCGGCTTGAACACCACGCCAGCCTGGTAGTTGAGGAAGCCGTCGCTGTTGCGCAGCACGGTCGGGGCCTTGTTCAGGACCGGGGTGACCTGCTCGGTGTCGTAGTCGTCCCAGCGCAGGCCGAGGTTGACCAGCCACTGTTCGGTGATCTCGATCGTATCGAACGCATACACCGATTTGGTCTTGGTGGTCTGCTCGATATCCAGCGCCTTGTTGCTGCGGGTCACCGGGTGGGTGGCCGCCCACGGATCCTTCGGGTTCGGGTTGTAGAAATCGGTGCAGTTGTAGCCGGTTGCCGCGCCGGTGGTCTTGCACACCTGGTTGTTGCCGATCGGGTTGTTGGTGCCGGCGCCGCCGATCACGTAGCTGCCCTTGCTGCTCTTTTCTTCGCTGTACTCGACGCCTGCGCTGTAGCTGTGCTTCAGGCCGCCGGTCTGGAACGCACCGGTCAGGCTCAGCTGGTCGGCGAAGGTCTTGGTGTCGATCGCACGGTTGTTGGTACGGCGCCACAGGGTGCCGTATTGCAGCGGGTTGTTCTTGCTGTCGTCCGGCTGGGTCCACAGGTAGTCATTGCTGGTATTGCCCAGACGCGCGATGTTGCGCAGCTTGTGCTCGCCGAACGCGTAGCTGGCGTCCAGGGTACTGATGTCGGCACGGGTGCGCTGGAAGTCGCGGTCGATCAGACCGTAGTAGTTGTTGCGGTTCGGAACCAGCGGTGCGCCGACGGTGGTCTTGGTGGCCGGGTCGCCGTACGGGAAGCCGCCGGCGTCGGGCAGGTCATCGGTTTCCAGGTGGTAGTGGCTGGCGATCAGCTGCAGCGGGCCGTTCAGGCCGAAGGCGATGGACGGTGCGATGCCCCAGCGGCTGACATTGGCGGCATCGCGGCCGGCGATGTCCGACTCGTGCTTGAGCAGGTTCAGGCGTGCGGCGATGCCGTCGCCGAGCACGTAGTTGGCATCGACGGTGCCGCGCGCATAGCTGTCGGTGCCGATGCCCATGCTGGCGCTGGTCTCGTTCTTCAGCTTCGGCGTCTTGCTGACCAGGTTGATGCTGCCGCCGCCGGAATCACGGCCACCGTAGGCCGAACTCGGGCCCTTGACCACTTCCAGCTGTTCCAGGTCGAACACTTCGCGGGTCTGCGTACCGACGTCGCGCAGGCCGTCGACGAACATGTTGCTTTGGCCGTCAAAGCCACGCAGGAACGGACGGTCACCGGTGGAGTTGCCACCTTCGCCGGCACCGAAGGTGATGCCCGGCACCATGCGCAGCGCGTCGACCAGGTTGGTCGCACCGATTTCCTGGATGGTCTTCTCGCTGACCACGGCCACCGACTTCGGCGTATCCAGCAGTTCAGCGGTGAACTTGGGCGAGGACGGCGCGAACCAGCTGCCGCGGACCTGCACCTGGTCCAGGTCGGTGGCCTTGTTCTTGGCCGAATCGGCATCTGCGTCGGCGGCCAACGCGGTCAGCGGCGAGAAGCCGGCAGCCAGGGTGGCGGTGGCGAGCATGGTGGCGCGCGGTGCGTACTTGCGGGTCTTGATATGGGTCATGGACGGGTATATCCGGGAGAAAAGAAACGGACTGGCACGACAGGCCGGATGGCGCTGCGGGCGGAAATCGGGAGCGGGAGGTCAACGACGGCGCGTAGCGGACGCGCGGATCCGCCTACGGCGACTTAAGCGGCGTGGATACGCGGCGGGGCGTGGCCGGGATTGAGCAGCAGGCAGGGTGCCAGCGGGTAGCGCTGGGCACGTTCAACCGCGTGCTGCAGCAGCGTGTCGCTGGCGGCAGTCAGGAAGACGCGGTTGGGAGTGAACGAGGCCGGCCGCAACGGGCTGGACAGCATGGGGGCCGGGCGTTGCTTGCCGACACGTGAGGATTCAGCACCGGATTCGCTGATCGCGGTCATCTGCAGCGGATGCTGCGGATGGCCGGGTTCAGGCGAGACCTGCACCTGTTCGAAACCTGCCAGCGCCGTCGGGACGGCACCCTCCGCCTTGGCCTGCAGAGCCACGGCCCAGACCAGCAACATGCCGAACACCAGCATCAGCCAAGGCAGGCGCTGCCGCACGATGGCGACGGTCAGCGTAGGAGCCTTGGTGGAGGGGGGGGACATGGGGAAAGATGCGAGCCGTTAATTTCGCGTTATCGCGACAGATGCGCATCTTATTGAGAATTGTTTGCGTTTTCAATGCCATCACCTACCGGACAGTGCCGGTCGCCGGTCGCCGGGTGCACAGTGCCGATCAGCCGGATGCAGGCAAGGGTAGGGAAAAGGGTGAGGACAGCAGCCGCCAGCGCCGGGAGCTGCCCAGCGGCGTGCCGGGGCCGCCAGCACTCCTCCGGATCAGCCCAGCGGCCGGGTGCTTAGTCGCGGTCGTCGCGCGACCAGATGCCGCCGTGTTCGCGCTTTACCGGGAACTTGGGTACGGCTGTATAGGCGGGCGCGCACAGGGCGCGGCCGTCGCGGATGTCGAAGCGGGCACCGTGCAGGATGCACTCGATGCTGCCTTCGTCCGGGTCCAAGGTGCCGGAGGACAGTTCGAACTCCTCGTGCGTGCACTGGTCTTCCAGGGCATACAGCTCGCCGTCGAGATTGAACACCACGATCGGGGCGCCGGTGACCTCGTCAAAGCCGGTTTTCAGCTCGCCCGGCAACAGTTCTTCGCTGGCGCAGATGAAGGTCCAAGTCTCGCTCATGCAGCGGCCCCCAGCGCCTTTTCCAGGATCTCGAACTGCAGGTCGTCGCGCTTGGGGATGCCAAAGCGCTCGTCGCCATACGGGAACGGCTTCTTGATGCCGGTGCGTACGTAGCCGCGGCGCTCGTAGAAGGCGATCAGTTCGTCGCGGCAGTCGATCACCGTCATCTGCATGGTGGGCAGCTGCCATTGCTCGGCGGCATGCTGTTCCGCGTGCTGCATCAATTGCTTGCCGATGCCGCCGCCCTGGGCGGCAGGGCTTACCGAGAACATGCCGAAATAACCGTGGCCGTTCTCATCGGCGACGTGGCAGCAGGCCTGCAGTTGGCCGTCCTGTTCGGCGAGCAGGATCACGCTGCGCGGGCGGTCCAGATCGCCCTGGATGCCGGCGGCGTCGATGCGCTGGCCATCGAGGATATCGGCCTCGGTGGTCCAGCCCACGCGCGAGGCGTCACCACGGTAGGCGGAGGTGACCAGGTCGATCAGGGCCGGGATGTCGGCGGCGGTGGCGGTGCGGAAAGTGAGTGCGTCCATGCCGACATTCTATTCCCGGCGCGCGGGGCCGAACAGTTGGTCTCGTGCGGCAATAGCTGCTGTCACGGCCGGGTGGATTGATCCAGGAATTCAGCGACGCGATTCCACAGCATGCTGCGGTTGGCCGGGTCCAAAATGCCATGGCCTTCCTCGTCGAAATACAATTCAACCGGTGCATGGCCGGCCAGGTGCAACATCCGCGAGATGCGCCGGCTGTGCTCGAAGTCCACGCGCTGGTCCTCACGGCCATGGGCCAGCATCACCGGGAGGGTCAGCTCGTCATAGCGATAGAGCGGCGATATGGCACGCATGCCCGCCGCATCCTCGCTCGGGTTCCCCATCATTTTCTCCGCCAGCTGCCGGCCTTTCTCGCTGCGGGCGGTGTCGCTGGCAGTGAAGAACAACAAGCGGTCGCTGATCCCGGCGATGGAGACCACGCAGCGGAACCGTTGTGGCCAGCGGATGGCTGAAACCAATGCCGAGTATCCGCCGTAGCTGCTGCCAACCACGCACATGCGGGATGCATCGAGTGGGTACTGGGCCAGTGCCTGGCTGAGGGCAGCATCGATATCATCTTCAATGCGGGTGCCGTAGCTGCGGTGCCCGGCCTCGCGGAAGGCACGTCCATAGCCTTCCGAACCACGGAAATTGACCCGCAGCACGGCATAGCCGCGCGAGGCCAGGAACTGCACTTCCGGATCGAAATGAAGGCTGTCGGCAACGCCGATGGGGCCGCCGTGCGGAAGGATCACGACCGGACGCGGTTGCTGGCCTGCCGGGAGTGTCAGGAAGGCTTCAACATCCAGGCCGTCATTCGCCTTGAATTTCAGCAGCTGGGTCGGGGCGAATTTCTGTGCTGTCAGCCAGGGATGGGATTGGGCCACCAACGAGGCACGATTTTGCCGGGTATCCAGATGGTAGAGCTGGGGTGGCGTATCGGCGCCATCCACGCGCACCACCAGGTTGCTGCCGTCACGGCTGCGTTCGACCAACTGCACGGCCAACCCGGCGAACGCCGTGCCGAGCTGCTTGGCAATACGTGCGTCGCCATCCTGGAAGTACTCGGAGAGCAATTGCCCATCGCGATAGAACTCCACCCCGATCGGAACCCGCGCATCGTCGAAGATCACCGAGTGAACATCGGTGCCGGGTTGCGAGTACAGGGTGCGGGTCAGTGCGCGGCTTGCAACGTCATACTCGACCAGATCCCGCTGACTGCGTTTGTCGTCCGTGAGCGCATAGATCTTGCTGGCGTCCGCGGAGATGGCGACCGGATCGAAGCCGAGCTCGTCCGAAAGCACCATGACATCCTTGAAGCCATCCGCCTGGCGATGCACCAGCACATGGTCTTCGCCGCGGCGGACAACGCCCAGCCGCAGCTCGCCCATGCCATCGACAAACCACCAGGTGTCGTCGTTTATTCCGCTGTTGATGCGACTGCGCAGTGTTGGCCGAAAGCCTTCGACCGCGGCTTGTCTGGCAACATTGAGCGGGTGGACCATCAGCTGGCCTTCCCGCGACTGGCTTGCGAACAGGATATGGCCCGGTTTGCCCGGCAGCAGGTCCAGGACGCGGCCCTCGATGGGCAGCAGGTAGCTGGAATAGTGCGGCTTGCCATCGGCGGCGGTCGTGATGTGCAGTACCGAAACCCGGTTCAGTCCGTTGGACAGGCGCACGGATGTCAGCAAGGTGTCATCGTCCGCCCAGCGGAATGATGCCAACGGCATGTCGCTGGTGCCGAGCCTGGTCTGGATGCTGGATCGGAGGTCGATCAGGTCGACGCTCCAGTGCGTATCGTCCTGTCGAACCTGCAGAGCCAACAGGGTGCCAGCGGGATTCAGGCTGGTGCCCAGGATCTGCGGGGGCTGCCAATAGGGAGTGATCTCCGGCTTGCCCTTGTCCTTGTCGCGGTTTGCAGTAACCGCTGGCGGCGATGTTGCTGCGATGACCTCGGCAGGAAAGGTAACTGGCCCGGCTTTTTCCCTGTAGAAAGCCGGAAACGGGTCAGGGTAGCGGCCGACATGGGTGAAGCTGAAGTTTGCATACAGCGCCGGGTGGGTGCGTTGCAACCAGTCAATTGCTGCGAGGCTGCGGTTGGAACGATGAACATCAGCACGCCATAGCGAACTGGGACGGAACACTAGGTCGCCGGGATAGACGATGGTGCCAGCATCGACCTGGAATTCTAGTTCCTCGTCCTCCTTGAGCATGTAGCGGAAGTCGCCGAAGGGCCGGAGTTCGCGCCAGACATAGCGTCCAGCGGTAGCGACATAAAGGCGATAGTTGTGGCCGGCTCGCAGGCGGGACATCACGCCATCGCCCCAGACCTTGCCATCGCGGTTCAGGCGGACCGAATCCAGGGCGATGCTGGTGTCCACGGCGGCAAGGATCAGCGCTTCGCCTGGTTTGAGCACGGGCACCTCGCCGGGCTTTACCGGCTCGATGGCGGCCCAGCCGAGGATTGGCCAACACAGGCAGGCAAACAGCAGCCATAGCCGCATGCTCAACGATGACAAACAGCGTCCGTGCTTCATTCCGGCCCCCGATCTTGTTCAGCAAGGCTTGCATGATGCACAGCGGGAGACAAGGGGCGCGGAGCACTGGTTGGGCGCTTTTCAGTGACGCCGTTTGTGCAGTGGAAGCAGGGAGTCTGCCAGTGCTCGAAGCTTGGGTCCCTGCCTTTGCCGTAGACAAGGGAGAGGTTGGCTGTTTGTTCTGGAGGCGCGGGGCGCAGCGTGTGCCGCTGATGCGTGGTGCGGGTGTTTTTCTGAAGTCCCCTGCCGAGCATGGCTCGGCACTACAGGTGAAGCGCTTGCCGAGCATGGCTTGGCATCACGCTCCCTCCCTTTGCCGCAGGCAAGGGGGAGGGCTGGGGAGGGGTTGAGCTTTGTGCTGTTGGAACTGTGGTTTCGCGGCTCACGCCGCTCCTGCAAAACCAGTGTTGCGCCTTAGCCCCTCTCCCGTTTACGGGAGAGGGGTTGGGGTGAGGGTGCTTTTGCTGTTTGAATCTCGGTCTGTAGTGTTATCGGCTTCGCGGCTTGTGGCCCGAGGCCACCCAGCGCCGCTCCTACAAAGCCAGCGCCGCTCAACCCAACAGGTTGCGCACTTTCTTCAACGCCGCCATGAAGGACTCGATCTCTTCATGCGTGTTGTAGAACGCCAGCGAGGCGCGGCAGGTGGCCGCGACACCGTAGTACTGCAGCAGCGGGTGCGCGCAGTGCTGGCCGGAACGCACGGCAACGCCTTGCAGGTCGAGCAGGGTCGCCAGGTCGTGCGCATGCGCGCCTTCGATCTGGAACGAAACCACCGCGGCCTTGTTCGGCGCAGTACCGAAGATGCGCAGGCCTTCAACGCGCTGCAGTTCTTCGGTGAAGTGGGCCAGCAGTTCCTGCTCGCGCGCTTCGATGTGCTCGCGGCCGAGTTCCTCCAGGTAGTCCACTGCGACGCCCAAGCCGATGAAACCGGCGATGTTCGGGGTGCCGGCTTCGAACTTGTGCGGGCCGTCATTGAACACGGTGCCGTCGAAGCTGACTTCCTTGATCATCTCGCCACCGCCAAGGAAGGGCGGCATGTCCTGCAGATGCTCGCGGCGTGCCCACAGCGCACCGGTGCCGGTGGGGCCGCACATCTTGTGGCCGGTAACGGCATAGAAGTCGCAGCCGATTGCTGCCACATCCAGAGTCAAGTGCGGTGCGGCCTGCGAACCATCAATGACGGTGACGATGCCGCGCTTGCGCGCTTTACGGCAGATATCGCGAACCGGGTTGATGGTGCCAAGCACGTTGGAAACGTGGGTGAGTGCCAGCAGCTTCACTTCCGGGGTCATTGCTGCATGCAGCGCGTCGAGGTCGAGGCTGCCATCGGGCTTGATCTCGGCCACGCGGATGCTGGCGCCGGTGCGCTCGGCAACCAGCTGCCACGGCACGATGTTGGCGTGGTGCTCCATGCGCGAGACCAGGATCACATCGCCAGCCTTCAAACGCGGCAAGGCCCACGAATACGCGACCAGGTTGATCGCGAAGGTGGTGCCGCTGCACAGCACCAGCTCATCGGCGCGCACGTTGAGGAAGCGCGCAAGTTTGTTGCGCGCGCCTTCGTAGGCGTCGGTGGCTTCGGTGCCGAGCGCGTGCACCGCGCGGCTGACGTTGGCGTTGTAACGGCGGTAGAACTCGTCCACCGCGCCGATCACCGACAGCGGCTTCTGCGCGGTATTGGCATTGTCGAAATACACCAGCGGCTTGCCGTTGACTTCGCGCATCAGCAGCGGGAAGTCGGCGCGCACGCGCTCCCAGTCGGGAGCGGTGGCCGGGTGGTGAATCGGACGCGGGGAACTGAGGTTCATGCCATGCCTGCCTGTTGCAGTGCCTGGTCCAGGTGGCGGGCCAGCTTTTCGGTGAGAACGCCTTCCACCGCGGACAGCGGTTCGTGGCAGAACGCCGCGCTGAGCATGGCGCGGGCCTGTTCGGCCGGCACACCGCGCGAGCGCAGGTAGAACAGCGCATTGGCGTCGAGCTGGCCCACGGTGGCGCCGTGCGCCGCCTTGACCTCGTCGGCGTCGATCACCAGCGTTGGCTGGCTATCGATCTCGGCATCGGCCGACAACAGCAGGTTCTTGTTGGACAGGTTGGCATCAGTGCCGTCGGCACCTTCGCGGATGCCGATCCCGCCATGGAACACCACGCGGCTGCGGTTGGCCGCCACGCCACGCCACACCAGCTCGGCGCTGGTGTTCTTGGCGATGTGCTCGATGCCCAGGCGGGTATCGATATGGCGACGGCCAGTGCCCAGCAGCACGCCATTGGCGGTCAGCTTGGCGTTGTCGCCTTCCAGGCGCACGTTGAGCTCATGGCGGCTCAGTGCTGCACCCAGTTCCAGGTCGATACGGCGGTATTCGGCATCGCGGGCCAGCACCGCGTCGGTGCGCAGCAGCGAAGTGGCACGCGCGCTGTCGGCCTGTACGCGGGCATGCGACAGCACGGCGTCCTGGGCGATGTGGACGTGGACGAGGGTGTTGTCCAGGTGCGCGCTGTCGCCAGCCTGCAGGTGGTGCTCGACCAGGCCGAACACGGCGCCACGGCGCAGCTCGACAAGGTGACGGTGATGCCAGGCGTGGTCGCTGGAATCCGCCGCGCTGACAAACACCAGATGCAGCGGGGTTTCGCTGACGATGCCGTCGGCGACCTGCACCAGCACGCCCTCATCGGCGAGTGCGGCGTTGAGCTGGGCGAACACTTCGTCGGCGCGTTCGAAGCGACGGCCGAGGAAGCGCAATGCATCCGGCTCTTCGTTCTGTACGGCCGACAAGGTGCGTACCTGTACGCCGGCATCCAGCGACGACAGATCGCTAAGCGCAGCGCTGTGGCGGCCGTTGACGAAAACCAGGCGCGGCGACGGAATGTCAGCCAGCAGCGCGGCATCGACGGCTGGGGCCTGCAGCGGTGCAGCGGTGAAGCTGCGGCGCTCCAGCTGGCGCAGTGAGGTGTACTTCCAGGCCTCGTTGCGTGCGGCGGGCAGGCCGGTCTTGAGCGCAGCCTCAAGAATCGACTCCCGTTCGGCGATTTTCGTTGAATCCCCGCACATGGATGTGCGGGCTGTTGCGAAGGATTCGCGCAACGATTCCAGAAGAGCGCTCATTACTTGGCCGCCTCGCGGACCACGCGGTCCTTCAGGAAGTCATAACCGTGGGCTTCCAGCTCCAGTGCCAGTTCCGGGCCACCGGTCTTGACGATGCGGCCGTCGGCCAGCACGTGCACCACGTCCGGCTTGATGTAGTCGAGCAGGCGCTGGTAGTGGGTGATGACCAGGAACGAACGCTCCGGCGAACGCAGCGCGTTGACGCCATCGGCCACGCTCTTCAGCGCATCGATGTCCAGGCCGGAGTCGGTTTCGTCGAGGATCGCCAGCTTCGGCTCGAGCACGGCCAGCTGGAAGATCTCGTTGCGCTTCTTCTCGCCACCGGAGAAGCCTTCGTTGACGCCACGGTGCAGCAGCTCGTCCTTCAGGTGCAGCACGGCCAGCTTCTGCCGGACCAGCTTGAGGAACTGCATCGAGTCCAGTTCTTCCTCGCCCCGGGCCTTGCGCTGCGCATTGAGCGCGGCACGCAGGAAGTAGGTGTTGTTGACGCCGGGGATTTCCACCGGGTACTGGAAAGCCAGGAACAGGCCGGCGGCGGCGCGTGCTTCCGGTTCCAGCTCCAGCAGGTCGCCATCTTCGAACTGCACGCTGCCGGCGGTGACGTCGTAGCCGTCGCGGCCGGACAGCACATTGCCGAGGGTGGACTTGCCTGCGCCGTTCGGGCCCATGATGGCGTGTACTTCGCCCGGCTTCACTTCCAGCGACAGACCCTTGAGGATTTCCTTGTCGCCGATGCTTGCGTGGAGGTTTTCGATCTTCAGCATGAGGGTGCGTTCTTCAATATGTAGGGTGCGGGGCGATCAGAGCTCGCCTTCGGCGCGATCGAGGAAGGTGGCGCGCAGCCACTGGGTGCGCTGCCGGGTCAGTTCGGCCTTGTTGGCCGAATACAGCATCGGGTACATCGAGCCGTACAGGACGCGCGGATTCTCGTCCTTGCCCACCGGGTAGCGCGCTTCGATATCGGCGTCGCGCAGCGGGATCCACAGGCGCTGGGCCGCGCGCAGTTTGTCGATGGCGACCTGCTGGCCCTGCAGTTTCTGCATCACCTGCCGGTACACGGCATTGAGCTCGGCGTCGGCGGCGGTGGCTTCGGCCGCCGCACACTCGTTGAGCTCGAACTGGGTGCGGGCGTCATCGCAGGCCTTGCCCGGCGCCGCGGCGGAGGCTGCGAACGGCAGCACGGCCAGCAGTAGCAGTGGCAGGCGGCTCATCCGACCGATCCTTCCAGTGAGACTTCCAGCAGCTTCTTGGCTTCCACCGCGAACTCCATCGGCAGCTCCTTGAAGACCTGCTTGCAGAAGCCGTCGACGATCATCGACACCGCGTTTTCCTGGTCGATACCGCGGGCGCGGCAATAGAACAGCTGGTCGTCGGAGATCTTGGAGGTGGTGGCCTCGTGCTCGACGGTGGCGCTGGGGTTCTTCACCTCGATATAGGGGAAGGTGTGGGCGCCACACTTCTTGCCGATCAGCAGCGAGTCGCACTGGGTGTAGTTGCGCGCGCCTTCGGCACCACGGTCAACCCGCACCAGGCCGCGGTAGGTGTTCTGGCCACGGCCGGCGCTGATGCCCTTGGAGATGATCTTGCTCTTGGTGCGCTTGCCGACGTGGATCATCTTGGTGCCGGTATCGGCCTGCTGACGGTGGTGGGTCAGCGCGACCGAGTGGAATTCGCCCACCGAGTCGTCGCCCAGCAGCACGCAGGACGGGTATTTCCAGGTGATGGCCGAGCCGGTTTCCACCTGGGTCCAGGTCACCTTGGAGCGCGCGCCACGGCATTCGGCACGCTTGGTGACGAAGTTGTAGATGCCGCCGACGCCGTTCTCGTCGCCCGGGTACCAGTTCTGCACGGTCGAATACTTGATCTCGGCATCTTCCAGCGCCACCAGTTCGACCACCGCGGCGTGCAGCTGGTTCTCATCGCGCATCGGCGCGGTGCAGCCTTCCAGGTAGGAGACGTAGGCCTTGTCTTCGCAGATGATCAAGGTGCGCTCGAACTGCCCGGTATTGCTGGCGTTGATGCGGAAATAGGTGCTCAGCTCCATCGGGCAGCGCACGCCGGCCGGGATGAAGACAAAGCTGCCGTCGGAGAACACCGCCGAGTTGAGCGCGGCGAAATAGTTGTCGCCGACCGGTACCACCGAGCCCAGGTACTTCTGTACCAGCTCCGGATAGTCGCGGATGGCCTCGGAGATGGAGCAGAAGATCACCCCCTTCTCGGCCAGTTCCTTGCGGAAGGTGGTGCCGACCGAGACCGAGTCGAACACCGCATCCACTGCCACGCCGGCCAGCTTCGCGCGCTCATGCAGCGGCACGCCGAGCTTTTCATAGGTGTCCAGCAATTCCTTGGGCACTTCGTCCAGCGACTGGTATTTCGGGCCCTTGGGCGCGGAGAAGTAGCTCAGCGCCTGCAGGTCGATCGGCGCGATCTCGAGCTTGGCCCAGTCCGGCTGACGCATGGTCAGGAAGTGGCGGTAGGCGTCCAGGCGCCACTGCGTCATCCACTCGGGCTCGTCCTTCTTGGCCGAGAGGGCGCGGATGACGTCCTCGTCCAGGCCGGGGGGAAATGACTCGGATTCGATCAGGGTGACGAAGCCTGCGTCGTATTTACGACCCAGCTGCTCATGGATTTCACGGTTCGGGCTGTCGACGGTGTCGACCGGTTCGATGATTTCGGTGGCCATCAGGGCTGCCTACGGTTGTTCAGGAGACGACGTCGGCGCTGATGCGGCGACGGTCGGCAAGCGGTAAGGGGTGCAGCATCTGCGCGAGGGTGACGCCGCGCAGGGCATCGGAAACCACGTCATTGATCAGCCGCCAGTTCGAGCGCACACCGCACTGCCCGGCAAGGCCGCACTGGCTCTGCTCCTGGCTGCATTCGGTGATGGCCAGCGGACCTTCCATTGCTTCCAGGATCTCGATCAGGGTGATCTCCGAGGCCGGGCGGGTGAGCCGGTAACCGCCATGCACGCCGCGCAGGCCTTCGACCAGACCGGCCTGGGCCAGCGGCTTGAGCAGCTTGCTGACGGTGGGCGGCTCCAATCCGGCAGCTTCAGCCAGGTCGGTCGCGCTCAGCACTTCGGCTGGCCGTGCGGCAAGCACGGTCAGGACGACGGTGGCGTAATCGGTGAGCTTGGTGACGCGCAGCATTGCGGGAGCGGGGGTATCAATGTGGACCAAAATTGTACGCTTTCTGGTCCGGGCGGCCAAGTTTTCCCGTTCAGCTGGCAGAAAACCCCGCCAATCATGGGACTGCGGCTGTTTCCTCTCCCCTTGCGGGAGAGGATGCCGAAGGCAGGAGAGGGAGCGGCGCAGCCGCTGGTTTTCGCTTCTACTTCCCCAAAAAGTCAGGCGCACATAGCGGTGGGCTTCAATTCCGCGCCAACAGCTACCCCTCTCCCCAACCCTCTCCCGCAAGGGGAGAGGGGGCAAGAGCAGGTGCACGCGGAGCCATTGATCTTCTCCTCTCCCCTTGCGGGAGGGGATGCCGAAGGCAGGAGAGGGGACGGCGAAGCCGCTGCTTTTGGCTTCTACTTCCCCAAAAAGTCAGGCGCGCATAGTGGTGGGCTTCAATTCCGCGCCAAGAGCTACCCCTGTCCCCAACCCTCTCCCGCAAGGGGAGAGGGGGCAAGGGCAGGGTGCACGCGGAGCCATTGATCTTCTCCTCTCCCCTTGCGGGAGGGGATGCCGAAGGCAGGAGAGGGGGCGGCGAAGCCGCTGCTTTTGGCTTCTACTTCCACAAAAAGTCAGGCGCGCATAGTGGTGGGCTTCAATTCCGCGCCAACAGCTACCCCTCTCCCCAACCCTCTCCCGCAAGGGGAGAGGGGGCAAGAGCAGGTGCACGCGGAGCCATTGATCTTCTCCTCTCCCCT